>JAZRBQ010000099.1:0-1835 GCA_045635145.1 Acutalibacteraceae bacterium
TCGCTCAAAGATTTTGAAAGTTCTTTTGCAGGAAAACAACCGTCAGGACCACTTTCATAGTTGACCTCACCAACGTATATTCTACCACCTAAAAAGGTGCCTGTGGCGATTATAACCTTTTTACAAGCAAACGTAGCGCCAAGGTTAGATATACAAAGCCAACCGTTTTCGGTCTTTTCAATTTTAACAATTTCACACTGCTTAACGTCAAGATTTGGCTGCTTTTCAACCGTGTGCTTCATATATTCGCTGTAGGCACGGCGGTCGATTTGTGTGCGAAGCGAGTGCACAGCGGGGCCTTTACCAAGATTAAGCATTCGGCTTTGCAGGGTGTTTTTATCGGCAGCCTTGCCCATCTCACCGCCCAAAGCGTCAAGCTCACGAACTAAATGACCTTTAGCCGTACCGCCAATTGAAGGATTGCAAGGCATATTGCCAATCCAGTCAACCGTAATTGAAAACATTATTGTTTGAACACCTAATCTTGCCGAAGCCAAAGCCGCTTCAATACCCGCGTGTCCACCGCCTATTACTGCTACGTCATAAGCACCTGCATCATATCTTTTAATACTCAAAATATCACTCTATTTTCCTAATAATTTTTGTTGTCTAATGTCAGTACCAATAAATTTATTGGTGTCAAAATTACCGATAAGTCGAGAAACTATTCTTGGCGAATAAATTTCTTGAATTTCTTTTAAAGTAAGGTTTGTATTAATAATCGTCGGCTTTTTGGTAAGCAACCGAGTATTAATCAAATTATAAAGCGCCGATTTTGTAAAGGAAGTGGCCATTTCGGTTCCCAAATCGTCAATCACTAACAAATCACAATTTAACATTTGGTCGTAAGAGCCTTTATTCTCGCCATCAAATTTTTCTTTTAGAATAATCGAAAAAAGATTATCGGCGGGAGCATAAATCGGCATATAACCCTTTTCTAAAACAGCTGAAACAATAGCCAAGGTCAAATGGGTTTTACCAAGACCGGGTTCGCCCAAAAAGAGCAAGTTTGGTGAGGTTTTGGGATTAAATCCAATTGCATATTCCTTACACAATTTCAAAATTGCGGTCATTCTGCGGCGGGGATTTTCGCCCTTATCAGAATAATAATTCAAATCAAAATTTTCAAATTTGCTATCTTCAAGCGGCATATTAGCCGAAAGTTCGCTTATAGCAATTCTATTAGCGATATCCTTAACGCAGTTGCAAATCTTGCCGTTTATATAGCCTGTATCTTTACAAAGCGGACAGTCGAAAACGATTTCATCAACACCGTTTTGCTTTAATATTGCATTTTTTTCGTCTGATAAGGCTTGAGATTTTGCCTTGAGTTCTTCAATTTTCAAAGTATCGCCCGAAAGCGCGGTCAAAGCCAAGGTTGCGCCCATTGAAGAAAGTAAGCGGTCAATTTCTACTAATTTTTGGTTTTTAGCATAAGCTGCCGAAAGTAGCGCTTCCCTTTGCTTTTGCTTTTTTAAAAGCGAATCTCTTTTAATTTCGAACGCTTTTTTATATGTAGTCTCTTTAGTAATCATAATTTAATCCTTTGAACTTATCATTTTTTCAAATAAATCAATATCGTATGCGCCCTGCATTTTATTTTCAGTCTTTTTAGACTTAATATCTTGCGGCTTTTTATAGCCTTCATTATGCCAGTTTTCAATCAACTTTGCAACGTAGCTGAATATAAATTTCGATTTGGTATCAACACAAATATCGTAAGCTTCTTTCAATAAATCGGTATTGATTTTCCATTCGTTAATCCATTTAACCGAAAGTTCAGCCTCTTTTTTGCTTGGTTTTCGTCGTTCGATACCAAATGCATTACTTACAAC
>JAZRBQ010000100.1:0-1782 GCA_045635145.1 Acutalibacteraceae bacterium
TGTCTTCCTAAGACCGCTTGGCCTCCGACTTAGATTTGCACGAATTTTCTTACGAAGGTTTATTTGACCTTATTCGTGGCAGAAAAACCGACAAAAAAGAAGGCTCATACACAACCTATCTATTTGATAAAGGCATCGACAAAATTCTCAAAAAGGTTGGTGAAGAATGTACCGAGGTTATTATCGCCGCAAAATCGGAAGACAAACCCGAAACCATCTACGAAATTGCCGACCTTGCTTATCACGTAATGGTACTTATGATTGAAGCAGGCATAAGCCTTGAAGACATCCACAAGGAACTTGCTTCCCGCCACGTTATTGACCACAAGGTTAAACAGGAGAAAATGACCTGATGCAGAATTTTGATTTGCACATTCACTCAACCTTCAGTGACGGTAAAAACACACCTGAAGAAATTATTCTTGCCGCAATAGAAAAAGGCATAGAAACAATCGGTTTTTCCGACCATTCCTATACCTTTTTTGATGAAAGCTATTGTATAAGCAAGGATAAGATTGAAAATTATAAGCAAGAAATTAATGCTTTAAAGGAAAAATACAAGGATAAAATCAAGGTGCTTTGCGGTATTGAGCAGGATTATTATTCCGAAGAGCCTACCGACGATTATGATTATGTAATCGGCTCGGTACACTATGTTAAAATCGAGGATGAATTTATCCCAATTGATGCAAATCGCGAAGCCTTGGTTGCCGCAGCCCAAAAGTATTTTGACGGCGATTTAATATCCCTTGCCGAAGAATATTTTAAAACAGTATCACAAATTGTAGAAAAAACAAATTGCGATATTATCGGTCACTTCGACCTTATAAGAAAATTTAACGAAGGCAACAAGCTTTTTGATGAGAATTCTCCCCGTTATCGCAAAGCGGCAACCGATACGGCAAAAGCGTTGCTTAAATTTGGACGTAAATTTGAAATCAACACCGGTGCAATCTCACGCGGATACAGAACTACCCCCTATCCATCAAAAGAAATATTAGAACTAATATTAAATAATAACGGCAAGGTTGTTTTTTCCAGCGACAGCCACCGCAAAGACACCCTTTGCAACCATTTTGAAAGTTAATAAAAAATTCGGCTAACCTTGTGTAGCCGAATTTTTATTTTGCAAGTGGATGAAATTTTTGATACTTGCTTGTATATTTATCTTTTACAAACTGTGCATAAATTTGGGTTGAAGAAATATCGCTATGACCTAACATTTCCTTAATATCTTGTAGCTTTGCGCCGTTTTCAAGCAAATGCGCCGCAAAGGAATGGCGAAGTGTTTGAGGTGTAATTTCACCCTTAATTCCCGCCTTTTTGGCATAAAACTTGATTATTTTCCAAAAACCTTGGCGCGACATAGGTTGTCCGCTTATATTGGTAAACATAATATCCTGATTATCGTCGGTAACAAATGCGGGTCTTACGTTTTGCAAATATTCGTTAATTGCCCTTAAAGCCGCAGGATAAATCGGCACAATGCGTTCCTTGTTTTGTGATTTAATATGCAAAATACCGATGGTCAAATTAATATCACTAATTTTAACCTGCAAAAGCTCTGAAACCTTTATGCCTGTAGCATACAAAAGTTCAAGCATAGCCTTATCGCGTATCCCCTTGAAATCTTCAGTATCTGGTTGTGCCAAAAGGTGAACAACCTCGTTAGCATCTAAAACACCCAAGCTTTTGTTTTTAGCCTTTTTCAACTTAATATTTTCAGCGGGATTTTCAGAAACCTTACCGTCTTCCTTTAAAAAACCAAAAAAAGACCTTAAC
>JAZRBQ010000101.1:0-19325 GCA_045635145.1 Acutalibacteraceae bacterium
AGTAAAAAATGCCATCTTTTTTGTTTAAAATGCACAAAAAACACCCTTGCAAAAATAAGGTTACAAGCTTGTAACTATTTTAAAAGCGGTTATTTGACATTTTTTGTCAGGAAAGTTGTGCAATCATACAAAAATGTGTAAATAGATTTAACAAAGGTAAATATTGACTTAAAATATTCAATAATTTGCGCAAGTTGTATGGTAAAAGATTTGAAAGGCGACTAAATATTGTGGTTTAAAACTTTACAAAAATTGGGGCTTGTGGTATAATATATAATATGTAGATATTATCAATTTATGTATGGAGTGTTTATGGATAGGTTTAAGGCTACGCTGATGGATGAATCAGCGGTTAACCGTGCTTTAAAGCGCATTTCACACGAAATTTTGGAAAGAAACGACGGTAGCGAGAATATATGTATTGTCGGTGTAAAGCGTAGGGGTGTACCGCTTTCGCAAATTATAGCCGATAATATATATGCTATTGAAGGGGTTAAGGTGCCGACTGCGGTGTTGGATATAACCTTCTACCGTGATGATTTGTCGAACGTATCGCAAGACCCTGTATTTCGCCCTTGCGATATACCTTTTTCGGTTTCGGGTAAGAATGTTATTCTTGTGGACGACGTGCTTTATACCGGCAGAACGGCGAGAGCGGCTATGGAAGCTATTATGAGCTTCGGTAGGGCGGCGTCAATACAGTTTGCGGTGCTTGTTGACCGCGGCCATCGTGAATTGCCTATAAGGGGCGATTATGTTGGAAAAAACGTTCCTACCGCTAAAAGTGAGTTTATTTCGGTTAAAATTCCGCCTTATGATAAGGTTTGCACGGTCGAAATTTATGAACGGGCCTGATATGATTTATGGATAAAGCTGAATATAAATATAAGATTGAAACCCACACTCATACTTCACCTATGAGCCCATGCGCCGACTTTAAACCGCACGAAGTAATTGAAAAATATGCCGCTATCGGTTTTGACGCTGTGGCAATTACAAACCATTTTTCTTTACATTCCTTTTTAAGTGATAATTTTGATGATATAAAAAATCAGTTTTTGGGCGATTTTTATGATGCCCAAAATGCCGCCTTAAAACACGGCATTAAGGTTATACTTGGTATGGAAATTCGTTTTCCGCAAAATTCTAACGATTATTTGGTTTACGGTATCGACGAAGGGGACGTAAAAACCCTTTATGATTTAACCTATACCGATTATGCCACTTTTTATAAAAGCTTTAAAAATGATAGAAACGTGATTTTACAGGCCCACCCTTTTAGAAAGGGTATAGTTTTGGAAGATCCACATTTGCTTGACGGGATTGAAAGCTTTAATATGCACCCGCACCACAATTCGCGAATTGGTCTTGCGGCAAAGTATGCCAAGGGTTTTCCGCATTTTATTACCACCTGCGGTTCGGATTTTCACAACAAGGGTCAAGAAGGCTTGGGCGGAATTCTTACCAAAACCTTACCGAATGATTCTTTCGAATTTGCAAGTATTTTAAAATCGCGCGATTTTTTGTTTAATATTTCGGGTAACGTGGTTATACCGTAATAACATAAATTTTTGTTTTATTATATATATAATGTAGGGGGATAATGTTATGTTTGATTGGATGTTTTTATTAAAGGTTGTAATAAGGTTGTTTTTGGCGGTGCTTGTTGGCTTAGTAATCGGTAGCGAACGTGCAAAGCACGGTCGTGCAGCAGGTATGCGCACACACACCTTGGTGGCTTTAGGCTCTTGCCTTACCTCACTTATGAGCGTTTATATTGCTGATGTTTTAGGCTCGCCCGGTGATATTATGCGTATTTCAGCTCAGGTTGTATCTGGTATCGGTTTTTTGGGCGCAGGTATGATTATTATTAAAAATAACGATATTATCACAGGTCTTACCACCGCTGCGGGCGTTTGGGCAACAAGTATTATAGGTATAGCTTTAGGTTATGGCTTCTATACGGGCGCAATTATTTGCACCGCGCTTTTCTTAGTTTCGGTTATTTTCTTTTCTAGGTTTGAAAAGCGTAGAAGACCTGTTGAAACGGTTTATGTTGAAATTGCCGACCTATATAAAACAAACGACGTGGTAGATGCTATAATTGAGATTTTGGGCGGCGACCTTACATATAACGTTGTTCCCGCTAAAAGCGGAACTAAAGGCCACGTAGGACTTATTATTATTTTAGGTAAGGTAGTTGACATTGCCGAGCTTAGAGCGATTGATACGGTTGCATTTGTAACAGAAGAATAAAGAAAAGGCAGTCGAAAGACTGCCTTTTAAAATTGCTCACGTAATTTTTCTAATGCTGATTTTTCTATTCGCGAAACATAACTGCGCGAAATATTAAGCTTTTTTGCGATTTCGCGTTGGGTAAGCTCGGGTTTATTGTTAATGCCATACCTTAGCTCGATTATTTCAAGCTCACGTTTATCTAAAACGTGGGTTATAATATTTTTAAGCTTTTCTAACTTCATTTGGGTGTCAAGCTCTTCTACAATATCTTTGTTTGTTGCAATGACGTCTATAAGTGTGAGGGTATTTCCTTCCTTATCGGTATCAATTGGGTCGCTTATGTATATATCCTGCGACGATTTTTTCTGACTTCTGAAAAACATTAAAATTTCGTTTTCAATACATCGCGAAGCATAGGTGGCAAGGCGGATATTTTTGTCACTTTTAAAGGTTGAAACCGCCTTTATAAGCCCAATGGTGCCGATTGAAATCAAGTCATCTTGATTAGAGGCATTGGTGTAGTATTTTTTTACAATGTGCGCCACAAGCCGCATATTGTGTTCAATCAGCTTATTGCGGGCTTCAATATCTCCGTTACGGCTTTTTTCCAAAAGCTCGGCTTCGCGTTTGGCGGACAATGGCGCAGGAAACGAGCCCGCACCTGTAACATGCAAGGCGAAAAAATAAAGGTTAGACAAAAGCTCTAAAAAAAGTGAAAACAAAAAATAACCCCCAAAACCGTTCTAAAGCATTATATGAAAAGGTGGGCTTGTCGCATAACGGCAAATTTTGCTATTTACTTTTGGGGTGCGGCGTGGTAGAATAGTCATAAAGAACAAATGTTTGGGGGTGGATTGTGTGCCAGAGCGAATAATATTACATTGCGACCTTAATAATTTTTTTGCATCGGTGTCGATTTTATATAATCCCACCCTTTGCGATATGCCTGTCGCTGTTTGTGGTGATACCGAAAATCGCCACGGCATTGTGTTGGCTAAAAACGAACTTGCCAAAAAGTTTGGCGTAAAAACGGCTGAGCCTATTTTTGAAGCTAAGCGTAAATGCCGTGATTTAGTGATTTTACCCCCCTTATATAAGGAATATGAGGAATATTCTAAAAAAGCGCAGCAAATTTATGCCCGTTATACCGATTTGATTGAGCCGTTTGGCATTGACGAATGTTGGCTTGACGTTACGGGCAGTACCTTGCTTTTTGGCACGGGCGAACAAATTGCAAATAAAATACGGCAGGATATGAAGCGAGAATTAGGGCTTACCATTTCGGTTGGAGTTAGTTTTAACAAGGTTTTTGCCAAACTTGGCTCTGACCTTAAAAAGCCCGATGCCGTAACAGTTATAAACAGGGAAAATTTCAAACAAAAGCTTTGGGATTTGCCAATAAGCGACCTTTTATTTGTTGGAAAGCACACGGCTGAAAAGTTAAATTCAATTGGCATTAAAAGCATTGGGGACATTACCCTTTGTGACGATGCCACCCTAAAGCGTTTGTTGGGTAAAAACGGTGTGGATATAAAACGTTATGCCTTGGGGGAAGATAATACTCCTGTTTTACCTATAACCGAAAGCAGCAAACCCAAAAGCGTGGGCAAATCTATAACCTGCGGTAAGGATTTTACTAACAATGACGAGGTTTGGAAGCAGTTTATTATCTTTGCCGAAATTATAAGTGACACCCTGCGCCGTCATTCGCTTTATGCGGCGGGTGTGCAGGTGCATATACGCACTTCTTCGCTTGTGGTGCGGGAATTCAGCCACACTTATGACAGCACAACTAACTGCGCTTCAACCTTGGCAAAGCGCGGGTTTGAACTTTTTTGTCAAAATTACAACTTTGCCGAGCCGTTGCGTTCGGTGGGGCTAAGGGCAATAAATTTAAAAGAAACCGAAACTGCCGTTCAACAGGATATTTTTGGCGAATGCGATGAAACAATTGAAAACGAAATGTTAGAAGATTCTATATATAAGGTGCGCCAAAAATACGGAAAATCTTCTATAAAACGGGGAAGAATAATATAGACATTTTGAAATTTTTGTCGTATAATGTTTGTTAGTTTAAAGTTTAGGAGAATTTTATGCGTTATACTAACGATTTTGAAAATAACGACAGCGTTGATTTATATAGCTCGTATCAGGATATTTCATCTCATAGTAAGAAGGCACAAAAGCGCCGCCGCAAGAAAAAAAGCAAGGGTAAGGTTTTAGTAATAATATCACTGTTGCTTGTTTGTCTTTTATCCTTGGGTGTTGCGGGGTATAGCTATGCCTATTCTATTATAAATAAGGTTGAACGCGCCCCCTTAGAAACGACCGAACCGGAAGAACTTAATATTACCACCAGCGAATATGACGGTATTAAAAATATTGCCCTTTTAGGTATTGATACACGACAGGATAATACTTCGGGTAGGTCGGACGCCGTTATAGTTTTAAGTATTGACAAAAAGCATAACAAGATTAAGATGATTTCGGTAGCGAGAGATAGCTATGTTGATATTGATGGTCACAATAAGGACAAGCTCACCCACGCTTATGCTTACGGCAAATCCACCTTGGCGGTAAAAACCCTTAATAAAAACTTTAATTTAGAAATTACCGATTACGTAACGGTTAACTTCCACGGCTTCTCCCGCATTATCGATTACATCGGCGGTGTGGATATTGAAATTGACAAAAAGGAAATGGACCATCTTAATAGTTATATCATTCCAAAGCTTGTTAAATCAGGTTTCCAATGTGAAAACATTAAGGGTACAGGTATGCAACACTTAAGCGGCACACAGGCGCTTTGTTACTCACGTATTCGTAAAATCGATGGCGACGTTGAGCGCGGCAATCGTCAAAAAGAAGTGCTTAGCGCAATGTTTGATAAAGTTAAGGGTATGAACGTGGCTAAGTTGCCTAAAATAGCCGAGCTTGTATTTTCAGAATGTCAAACATCGCTTTCAACTAATGATATTATGAGTATGGGCCTTTGGGCGATTTCCTCAAAGCCTGAAATGGCAAATATGAGCATCCCTAATGATAATGTTAAGGGCAAGGGACAAACTATACGCGGAGTGTGGTATTACGTTTATGACGTACAAGCTGCCGCTGAAGCTATGAAAAACTTTATTTTAGAGATTGAATCGCCTATTGCTGACGAAAATAACAGCAGTCTTGGTTAAACCAAGGCTGCTGTTTTATTTGGCAATATTTTTGAGTTTGTTAATTATTCTTTTGCAAAGGGATAAAGCTTTTTTAACAAGAAAACGTACAGGATAGCTTAAGCGGATATATAACACATATATATTATATAATGTGTTGTTTTGGCATTCGCGGTATTTACCGTTTTTGTAAAAGCCTTCAAGAATACCGATTATATCTTCGGGTTTAAGCCCTGTTTCTTCATAATAAACGTTGTCGCCGCGGATTACAAGCTTGTCGCCGCGGATTTTTATTATTCGGTGTAATACAAGCTCATCTGTGGTGGGTTTACGGTAAAGCACCACGTCGTTTTTCCTAAACGGACGTGTAACAGGAGTAATCACGGCGTTATCTTTATTTGAACGTAAAAGCGGCCACATACTGCGCCCTGTGGCAAGCCCTGTAATTTTGCCGTTTTTTGCCAAAAGTGATTTGGCAATTTCAAAATCGTTACTCATTTATAAGCACACCTGCGTTTTCAAGGTTTTTAAGAAATTCGCAAATCCAATTTTTAAGCTCGGTTTCATCATCGATTTCAAAATTGTTTTTAATATCTTTTAAAATCTCATCAAGCGAAATATCGGTTGTGAGTAGGTTTAAAATATAAGCGCCGGTATCGTTGGTTTTAATGATGCTCTGCTGACCGTATTCACAATCAACCGGTACGGCAATCATTTGCCCTGCAACCTCATTTATAGCGAAGGTGTATTTAAGCTTCATTTTGTTCACTCCCAAAAATTGCGTTATATGCCACCTGAGCGGCCGAAATATCCATATTGCACTTGATTTTCCAAATTGTGCAGTTTTTCAAAAGTTGGTCAATAAGTGACAGGGTGGTAACTGCGCCATTTTGATTTCGCGGTATGGCGAATTGGTTAAAAATGCCCATATTGAGCGCTTCTTTAGCGGTTATTTGCTCGCAAGCATTATTTTCCCCGCGTTCAATAAAACAAATATGGCGAAGCGGTACTCGGGTGTTTTGGCCAAGGTTTTCCTTGCCGCACCAGGGCGCGCCATAGCCGTAAGGGGTGCCGTCATCATCAAAGCGAATAATCGGTTTATCACCGTTTATTATTTGCATTTTATCGCCCAAAAGCCGTTGCCACAAAAAAGTATGGGTGGTTTTACCAGTGCCGCTAAGTGCGGTAAAGGCAATGCCTTGACCAAAGGCTTCAATCAATGAAGCATGGAAAAACAAGGTGTTATTTGCGGCGACAAAGTCGATAAAGTTGTTGTAAAAAAAGGCGCCTTCTAATTGATAACGGTCCATCGGGTAGTCGAATTTGCCACGCAATTCTTCCAAGGCTTCTTCGGTTAACTCGAAGGTAGCTTGTGGCACGGCATCAACCTCGTATTCCGCAAACTTTTTTTTGAATGCAGCTGACGGGTTTTTAAACTCTACCGTAAAATTGGCTATACGGCATATCATAACAAAGGCACCTCCTTATTAGAATCAAAAGTAAAGGTATCAAAAAAGTCCCCTAAGGGACTTTTTTAGATTAGAACCAGGGTGACCAACCTTCCATAGAGTCGGGGTCGCCTTCGGGGACAGTACTGCTTGTGCCATCGGACGAAGTGTTGGAGCTTGTATCGTCAGAAGAGGTGTTGTCATCCGATGGTTTATCGGTGACGGGTTTTTCTTCAACAAGCATATATACACCTGTGGAGGTGGCGCTTACAATAGCAGTACGATTGTTTTTGTTTATGTAGCAATTAAGCTCTTGAACGTGGTCGTCAAACAAGTAACAAACCGAAACCTTGTCAATATCATAGCTTTTGGGGATGTTGATGATTAGCTTAACTCTGCCTATTGCATTATAGTCCTTGCCGTCGCGGGTTGCGGTGTATTTATAAGCCGCAAATTTTTCGGCATAATCCTTCATCAAATAGTCAGCACGGTGGTAATCCTCGCTGAACATACCAAGCTTTTTGAGTTTAACTTCATCGGTGTCAAGGAAAAGACCGAGTTCAGCCTTTAACATTGCGGAATTGATTTTGGCAACTGTTTGAAGTTCGTTAATTTCTTCGGGCACATCGTTATTGTCTAAAGAAGGGGGTAACAACTCGATTCCGTTTTCGCCTGTTTCGTCAAGGTAGAAGGTATCTTCGCCCTGAACTTCAGGACCTGTGGGACGGGTGTTTTCTTCAATATCAATACCGCCGCTTTGGATAACGGGGTTTTTAACCTCACCAAGCTCTTGCTCAATATTGTAGCGTGGGATTTTAGCAATAACTACAATCGCAATTATCGCTAAAATCAAAGATAGGGATACTATCGCAATTGTTTTCTTTTTCATAATTACACCTTTAGTGTTATTAGTCGGGGATACCTAAATCGCCGCCATCATTTGGCAATTTTTTGCCATTGTCAAATTGGCCAACCCAAACGCTATCGGCATCGTAGGTTTCATTACAAATGAAGGTGAGGAACTGAACCTCAGGTTTTGTAAATTTATTTTTCATATTTATATACCTCGAATTTTATTGTTGTGGAGCGTTGCTGGCAGGAACGGTAATGGATTTAACATTGTATGAAATTTGTGCTAATTTAAAGTCTTTTTCATTGGTATCGAGACAGTATGCGACACTGGTGTAGGTTTGCCCGTTACGAACACCGTGCAAACGGATAGCGTATTCTAATTGACCTTTGTTGTCGCGCCAAATGTAGTGCTTACGGGGATATTTATAAACATTAACTTGTTTTGCAGAACCATCGTCTATGTCGGTAAAGTTATAAGTAACGTGATGGCCGTTATTGTTGGGATTATCTACTTCGTTAATATCTAGCTGTTTATTTTGTTCCAATTTAGTCATATCTTCATAGATGGCTTTAACAAACTGTTGAACGGTGTTACCTTGGTGTATGTAGTATTTTTTAAGAGCGAGCCAATCGCCTTCAAATACCATAGTGCCGTGTTGCATATCTGTTTCGGTTTTTTCAGCAGTAATATCGTCGTAGGTTGAATATGAACCGAATTTCCAAGCGTCACCTTCAATTTGTGTAGCCGCGCCGAAAGCGGTAAGTTGGTTAACGAGTTCTTGATTATCGTCTCTTATTTCTTTAGGTAATTTGAATTGAATGTATTTAGAATCCGATTTTATATCAGAGAATGTACCGTCAGCGTTCTTGGTAGCAAAGGTAGCTTCGTTTTCCAAAGTAGTATAAACACCGCCGTAGGGGATGAAATAACCAGTTTTTGCAGAAGGGGATGTGGAGCCGTTAACAGGTGTAGGTTCAACAGGTTTAAATATTTCGTAATCTTTCGGCTTTGTTTCGATTTTGAACAAGGTTTCGCCTGTGTCGGCGTATGTGCCCTTAACAGTAACAGAAGCGGTAGATGAGGGGGAGTGAACGCCTAAAACGATACGTGATTTGCTAGTGATGTTGATATCTACAAAACGGATACCTTCTTGATGACCGCCAAGGAAGACATAGTTTTCGTCGAATTCTTTTTCGCCAAGGCATGCGCTAGGAAGGTTAAATGTCTTTACCGATGTGATTACATTTTGTTCTGTGCTTGAAACAGTGTCAGCGGCTGCAGAGGCAGTATTAACCATAATTTCCACGTCGATACCTTGGATAGTGATAAAGTTATCAAAACGTAATGTAAAAATAAAATCTGAACCGTCTTGGGTAACGGTACCGTCTATATCTAAAGGACTACCTTCATTGGTAACAAGGGTAGCTGTAGGTAATGCGGTATTAGTTGTGTGTGTAGCCGCATTGGTGTTCATCATAACCACACCGAGCAGCATAACGATTGTTAAAATGACTGCTAAAATTCTTTTCATAATAATCCCTCTCCAAAAGAAAAATATAAAGTAAATACAATAATTGCATATTTTACCATTAGTAATATTATTATATAGAAAAATCAAGTCAAAGTCAATGAATTTTTATGAGCGAAATTGCTCAAATATTGGAAGTTTTAGTAATATATTTGTGGGTTTGTACCTAAAAATCTATTTTAAGGTTAGTCAAAGCTCTTATGTGCAACCTTTCGGTGTGGCGTTTGCTGTAGTTTATAATAAGGCTTGTTTCTTCTAAGGTTCGGCCGCAAATATACTTTTGGTACAATATTTCACGCAAAAGGTCATCGTTTATTTTGGCTATTGCATTTTCAATATTATCGCGTGTGCGTTTACATTCTTTTATTTGGGCAAGGTATTTTTTCTTTTCTTGCGGAGTTAATAACGGCATCTCACTAAGGCGGCGTATTTTGGTTTCTTGTAAGAGATAGCTTTTTAAAAATTGTTTTTTAGCCTTCATTTTTTCTTGCCGCCTTTTTGGGTTTTGCCATCCATAATAGCAACATACTGACCGTAGCTTAATTTTAGTCCTTCGATTTGATTGTAATTATCGATTTGCCGCACAATTGTGAAAATATCGCTGTCGCGAAGTCTTTTTTTACGGAGCATTTCCTTGCGCCAAAGTTTTTTAGCGTTATTTTTACAAGCGTCGCTGCAGTAATTGCTTTTGTTGTCGTGAAGTCGGGCGCCGCAAGCACGGCAATATTTAATTTCTTGCCTTTCAAAATGGGTGCTTTTGCATCGCGGACAAACACACACGGTTTCGTAAGGCGGACTTGTAAGGTTGTGTTTTTCTTTTAAATGTAATGGATACTGAAATCGGTATCCACATTCAAGGCAAATATACATAATTTTCCTCCAAAACTGTATTTGCCTTTTAGAAAGCAAAAAAATCCCGCTTTGACAAGGTCAAAACGGGATTTTTTTAAAAAATTTAGAATTCTAAAGCTTTTTCGATGTAATCCTTAACTTCAGCGATAGGCATACGAACCGATTCCATAGTGTCGCGGTTACGAACGGTTACGCAGTTGTCTTCGGTTGAATCAAAGTCGTAGCAGATTGAGAAAGGTGTGCCGATTTCGTCCTGACGGCGATAACGTTTACCAATTGAACCTGCATCGTCAAAATCAACGTTGAAGTATTTCGAAAGGCTTGTGTAAACTTCGGTTGCTTGCTCGCTTAATTTTTTAGAAAGCGGGAGAACCGCAGCCTTGAAGGGAGCGAGTGCGGGGTGTAAACGCATAACAACGCGTGTGTCGCCCTTCTCGTCAACCTCTTCGTCATAAGCGTTGCAAAGGAATGCTAAAAGCACACGGTCAGCGCCCAAAGAGGGTTCGATTACGTATGGCACGTATTTTTCATTGGTGGTGGGGTCAAAGTATTCCATACTTTCGCCCGAATGGTTAGCGTGTTGGGTTAAGTCGTAGTCGGTACGGTCGGCAACGCCCCAAAGTTCGCCCCAACCGAACGGGAATAAGAATTCAAAGTCGGTAGTAGCCTTTGAATAGAAGCAAAGTTCGTCTTTATCGTGGTCGCGAAGACGAAGGCTGTCCTTATCCATACCGAGATTTAAGAGCCAATCACGGCAGTAGCCACGCCAGAATTCAAACCATTCAAGGTCGGTGCCGGGCTTGCAGAAGAATTCAAGCCCCATTTGTTCAAATTCGCGGGTGCGGAAAATAAAGTTACCGGGTGTGATTTCGTTACGGAAGGATTTACCGATTTGCGCCACACCGAAGGGAACCTTTTTACGTGATGTACGAGCGATGTTCTTAAAGTTTACGAAAATACCCTGTGCAGTTTCGGGACGAAGATAAAGGGTTGAAGTGCTGTCTTCGGTAACGCCTTGGAAGGTTTTAAACATTAAGTTAAACTTTCTAATGTCGGTAAAATCGTGTGAGCCACAATCGGGGCAACCGATTTGGTGATCCTTAATATATTCAGCCATTTCGCTGTCGCTCATAGCGGCGGGGTTGTCTGAAAGACCATTTTGGGCAACGTAGTCTTCAATCAACTTGTCTGCTCTGTGGCGGGTTTTACAATTTTTACAGTCCATAAGCGGGTCAGAGAAGCCGCCTAAGTGACCTGATGCTACCCAAGTTTCAGGGTTCATAATAATTGCGCTGTCAAGACCTACGTTATAGGGACATTCTTGAACGAATTTCTTCCACCAAGCTTTTTTAATGTTGTTTTTAAGTTCAACACCCAAGGGGCCGTAGTCCCAAGAGTTTGCAAGACCGCCGTAGATTTCACTACCGGCGTAAACAAAGCCGCGTCCTTTCGCTAAGGTTACAATAGTTTCCATTTGTTTTTCTTGGTTTTTCAAAACAATTACTCCTTTAATGGCTTAAACCAAAATTTCTACAAATACTATAATATTAAGAAAAGCCCAAAAAGTCAATACTTGACATATTTTAATCTATAGTTTATACTTTAAAAATAGAGAAAATATAGATAATTTTGGGCAAAAAAGCCCTTGAAGGAGTATATTATGGCAGAAAAGTTTTTGGAATATAAGGGTAAACCCCTTGTTAGATGCGGGGAAGAAATTTACTACGGTGATATGAGCGAAAGCCACGTTGTAAAGTTTACAATTCTTTCAAACGGCGCTGACGGCGAACCAAATAAAATTGACGTTGCACTTTTAAAGAGTGACACTTCACTTAGCGATAAAGACCGTATTGTTAAGAAAAGCACCAAATCCACAATGTTTGATGCGCTTGACATCGGCTTTGTATGGCTTGAAAGAACATTGAAATAATTGATACAAAATAAAGAGAAGCTTCCACGGAAGCTTCTTTTTTTATTTTGAGTGAAAAACACTTGACAAGCAAACTCTAATGTGTTAGAGTGTAAATGCACTCTAACACATTAGAGAAAGGAAGTAAAAATTATGAATACACCTAAAGTTTTTGAAAGTGAATACCGTTTTTGCTTGATTTTATGGGAGAATGAACCCGTAAAAAGCAGTGAACTTGTCAACCTTTGTAAAGAGCAGTTAGGCTGGAAGCCGACCACTACATACACCGTTATTAAACGCTTGTCGGAACGTGGCGTTTTAAAAAACGAAAATACTGTTGTAACTTCTCTTGTTAGTAAGGACCAAGTTCAAGCGGCAGAAATTAACGAAATGGTGGAAAAGACCTTTGAAGGCTCGCTGCCTGCCTTTATTGCCGCCTTTACAAAACACCAAAAATTTACCGATAAGGAAATTGACGAGGTTCAAAATATGATTGACCGCTTTAGGAAAGGAGAATAAGTATGGGCGAATTCTTCTTATATGTTGTTAATATGAGCATATCTGCAAGTTGGATAGTCCTTGCTGTTTTGCTTTTAAGATTATTACTTAAAAAAGCGCCCAAATGGATAAACGTGGTGTTGTGGGGAATTGTAGGTCTTCGCCTTGTTATGCCCTTTTCATTGGAGAGTGTATTCAGTCTTATACCCAGTGCCGAAACGGTAAGTCCCCAAATAATGACCGATAAAACACCCCAAATTAACACAGGTGTTCCCGTTATAAATAATGCGATTAATCCTGTAATCAGCGAGTCGTTTACACCAGCACCTATGGATAGTGCTAATCCTTTGCAAATTTGGATTCCTATTTTAGCGCTTATTTGGGTAATTGGTATAGTTGGCATGCTTTTGTACACCGTAATTAGTTTTTGGCGCGTGAAAAGAAAAATCGGTACGGCAGTTCTTCTTCGTGATAATATTTACCAAAGCGAAAACGTGGTGTCGCCTTTTGTTTTAGGCATTATAAAGCCTAGAATTTATTTGCCGTTTAATATGAACGAGCAGGATATGGTGCAGGTTATTGCCCACGAAAATGCACACATAAGCCGTAAAGACCACCTATGGAAGCCACTCGGTTTTCTTGTTTTAACACTCCATTGGTTCAACCCTTTAATGTGGCTTGGCTACGTTTTGTTGTGCCGTGATATTGAACTCGCTTGTGATGAAAAGGTGGTTAAAAATTTCGATAACGAGCAAAAAGCCGATTATTCACAAGCGCTTTTATCTTGCAGCGTAAACCGCCGTATAATTGCCGCTTGTCCCTTGGCATTCGGTGAAGTAGGGGTTAAGAAAAGGGTAAAATCGGTACTCAATTACAAAAAGCCTGCTTTTTGGTTTGTGGTAATTGCGATTGTTTTAAGTGTTGTAGCCGCAGTGTGCTTTTTGACTAATCCCGCTTCAGGTAACAAAAAATTGTTATTAAGTGTTTTAAATAACGAAAAGTCCTTTATAGATGAATCGGGTAAGGAAATGTATTTAAAGGATTATCAATTTGATGATTCGGCATATATTGATCCCGAAAAATACGTTCTATTAGATTTGGACGGCGATAAAAAGGACGAATTAGTAATATATGATGATTCCAATTATGCATATATAGTCTTCCACATTTTTGATGGCAAGGTTTATGGTTTCGGTTTTACTACAAGAGAATTTATGGAATTAAGAAATGACGGAACCTTTATTCAAAGCGGTGGCGCAGGTCTTAATACGTATGCTGCTTTAAAATTTGAAAATAAGGGTTATACAATTAATGAAGAAGCATACGTAGATGATATTAGCGGTGTGTATAGAATTGACGGTGCTGACGTAAGTCGTGAAGAAGCACAAGAATATCATAACGACTTTTATAACAATAAAAAGGAAGCCGATTGGAAGCAGTACGATTATACTAAAGGCCGTGGTTACGAACTAATTTATAATAGGTTTATCTTCGGTCAAGAAACTGCCTTTAATGAATACGATATTGCAAAGCATATAGAAGATTATTTTTTGGATGAGAATTTGAAAGAAAATTATTGCTACGCTTATTTTAATATGACGGGCGATAAGCTTCCTGAATTGTGTATAGATACAGATATTGAAATGTACTTTTTCACCATTAAAGACGGCGAGCTGTATCATTGGTACACCGAAACAAACACCTATAGTAAGTTGCTAAATAACGGCGCCTTTTTAATGGAAAGGCATGGTGACGAACCCGAACATATAACCTATGAGTATTACGAAATAGATAAAAATGCTAAAAAGAAATTCTCTTATTCTTTTGCCTGGTGGGATAAGACAACCGCTGACGGAATTGAATATTATGAAGTAAATGGTGTGGAGGTTTCGCAAAAGGAATATAATCGCAAAACCAAAAAGTATTTAAATATTGGCGAAGACAAAATTGCTTGGTATTCGATAAACGAAAACATCGAAGAAGCTTACGATATGGTTTTTGACTTATCTAACAGTAAATATCCGAATTTAAAGGTATTGGTGACCTTAGATGAAGAAACCCAAATGGCGACGGCATTAACTGTTTTTGATAAGGATACCAATAGAAAACTTCAAACTATCCCCCTTAATGAAAATGAACTATATACAAGCGGGGTATTATACGCTGCCGACGTTAATTTTGACGGTGAGCAGGATATTGTAATACCCCAAAGTAGTTCGGCATCGGCGCAATATCTTTCGGCGTTTGTGTGGGATACCGATACAATGCAATATGTTTATGCTCCCACATTTGAAAATTTAGCAAACGTTGCATTGGATACAGATAGAGAATTGATTTTGTCGAGCCGAAGTTCCGATAGAATGGTGTCATACGCTATAAGCGATTATGATGAAGGCTTAAAGGATTTTATTGTGCGAAAAACACTTTCATATTATCCTGATGATGCCGAAAAAAATATGATTTATAAGGAAGAACAGCTTAAAAACGAAAGAATGGAAATTGTTAAAGAGTTCATAAAGCCATTTACAAATTATTACGAAATGGACAAAGAACTTGCCGATTATTATGCAAAGGATAATGATTGGAGATTAGATTCTTCGATATGGGAAAATTATTTAGTTGGTGTTGAAAATGAAAATTATGATTCAACCGAAGAAACCGATGACCCGTATCCTTTGGTGGAGATAACCGACGAAAGAATTGTAAAATCACAAAGCAAAAAGAAATTTAATGATATAGGGATATCGCTTACCTTTCCGCTTGATTGGAAATGTTTTGAGCGTCACGGCGAGGATGGCGGAGCATATTTTTTCCAAGATGCTGAATTAGGCGACGAATGTCAGCTGATATTTTCTATTATGGCTAAAGAATCCGTTCCAAGTGACGTATATTTAAATGAGCGTACCAAAAGCGAGTATTCGCAATATCTTTCTGAAGCAGGCTATAAGGATGCGAAAATAAACTCTTTTACAAAAGAAAAAGTCGGCGGTTATAACTGTACAAAAGTGGTCTTTACTTATTCAAAGGAAAATAAAAAATATACCCAAATTGATTTCGGATATATAGTGGATGATGTTAGACTTTGTGATTTAACAATCATTTATCCGACAAAAGAAAGCAAGGCGTACAAGAGCGTATTTGAATCTATAATAAATTCGGTAGAGTTTGTAACCGAAAATTTTAAGTACGGCTCAAATGTTTATACCGACGACGAAATTGAATCGGCGATAAATGTGATTAAGTCCGATTTTGAAAAAGATTGGCAAGGTTGCACCCTTAAAAAGATAGCATATTTAGGTGATGATAACTTGAAATCTTATCAAGAGTTTGCCGATAGGAATAACTGCACCGACGTTTTAGTCCTTACATCTGATTTTTACGTTGCGTCAACAGGTGCACACGGTTCGTTAAATGCCGATTCTACTTATACCGATTATAAATGGATTTTGGTCAGAAACGCGGGTGAAGATTGGAAGCACGTTGACCATGGTTATCCGTGATGAAAAATTTATTGTATTAAAAAAGGCTCTCAATTGAGAGCCTTTTTCTGTTTTATAATGCGTAAGATTGCTATTTATGAAAACATAGTTTCAAAAATTTCTTGCAAATATACTGTGGGTTCAAGGCCTGATTTGGTGGGGATATAGAAAATACAAACACACAAAACAGCCACGGTGATAAGAAGAATTACCGAAATGATTATAAACCAAATATTGAATGCCGAAGGTCTTTCTTCGGGGGCTTCGGTAAAATAATTCCCTTCGTAATAAAAGTCGTCATCCTCAAGCAAATCATCAGCCTCGGGTTTTTCAACGTCGGTGAAAAGGTTTTCAATTTCTTCCGAAATATAGGGCGCACTTTCGTCGTCAGAAGGGGCGATAATCAGATTTTCCAGCTCTTCAAATTCGTAAGATTCGTCGGTAGTGTCTTCCGGCGAATCGGTTATTAATTGGTCGGTTTCTTCGGTTTCTTGGGCGGTTTCGGCTTCTACAGCTTCTTCTTCGGTAGTAATTTCGTTTTCTTCCGTCTTTTCGGGCAAATCTTCGGTTATAAGTTCGGCATCTTCTACCGAAGTAATGGGTTGAGTTTCGTTTTGTGTGGTTTCGGCATCTTCTTCGGCTTCGTTTTCGGGCTTTTGAAGGTTGCAAACGAAAATTTCCTTAACGTAGGGGTGAATAAGGTTTTGCATAATGTTTTTGCGAACACCCTTGTTATCGGTAAGAAGAATCAAGGTTTGGGGACCGCTTTGAATAAGACAGCCACCAAAAGCGCCGTCGGCAGTAACCAAGGGTGTAGAACCTTTGATGATTTGAATTTCGGTGTTGCTGTTAACGTTGTATTGCTCGTTATTTAAGGTTTCGGCTGTGGTGCCAATGGCAGTAGCAACCGTTTTGGTTATATTATCTTCGGAGAAAAGGGGAGCGGATATTATAATTATATTGCTTCTTGAAACGGCGCGTGAAAGTGACAAAAGTAAAGACTTTTTGTCAGAGCATTTGTCATTAAGAAGTCGCATACGACAGCAACCGCAAAGGTTAAATTCCATTTCAAAGTCGGTCGCGGTATTATAATAGATAATGTCGGTTTTGAAATTTTCAAACATTTTATTTCTCCTTAAAGATTAGTTAGATATTTTATAATTGTGGCAAAAACAGTTAAGACAGCCTGCTCGCGAATGAAATTGCGGTCTTTAGGCTCGATGCAAAGTTTTTGGACGCAGGTTTCGTTTTTGTGGCTTATGCCTATAAACACTGTGCCAACAGGGTGCCCTTCTTGCATAGCGGGACCTGCCACACCCGTAACCGAAATGCCGATATCGGCATTTGCAAGTTTTCGCACGTTTTGAGCCATCTCTTTAGCGGTGTTATCGCTCACGGCACCAAAGGTTTGAAGAGTTTTCGAATCGACCTTTAAAATGCGGTTTTTAATTTCGTTCGAATAGGACGTTATGCCAAGTTCAAACACCTGTGAAGCGCCCGAAACGGCCGTTATATAAGCCGATACCATACCGCCTGTGCAAGATTCAGCGGTGGCGATTTTAAGGCCGTTTTCAGCCAAAAGGCTGACCGTTTGCTGCGCTTTTTCTAAAATTTCGCTTTTCAAATTAACACAATTCCTTTTAATCTATAAAAGTGTAGGTTGTTTCGGCTATTGCCTTTTCAATAAGCTCCTCAATAGCAAGTCCCTTTTCGGCTTCTTCGCAAGATTCAAGGGTGGGTCTTGTTTTGGGGTGCTTTGGTGTGAATACTGTGCAACAGTCTTCATAAGGCAAAATTGAAGTTTCAAAGGTATCAATCTTGCGCGAAATTGTTACGATTTCTTCCTTGTCCATACCAATAAGGGGACGAAGCACGGGAATATTTGTTACATAATCGGTTGTGCAAAGGGCAGGGAGTGTTTGGCTTGCAACCTGACCTAAACTTTCGCCTGTAATAAGTGCTAAACTACCCGAATTTTTAGAAATACGCTCGGCGATACGCATCATCATACGGCGCATAATAAGGGTGAAGTAATCTTCGGGGCAATTTTTTGCAATTTCGTCCTGAATTTCGGTAAAAGGTACGATTGCCAAATTAATAGAGCCGCTGTAACGTGCCACCTTTGACAGCAAGGTTTTAACCTTCATTTCGGCACGGGGGCTGGTATAAGGCGGGCTTGCAAAGTGGATTGCGTTAAGGCGAAGACCGCGTTTTGCCATAGTCCAAGCGGCAACGGGACTGTCGATACCGCCCGAAATTAAAATTGATGCGGTACCTGCGGTGCCAACCGGCAAACCGCCAGCGCCCACAATTTGCTCAGCACGAACGTAGGCGTTAGTGTCGCGAATTTCAACAAATACCGTAATATCGGGGTTGTGAACGTCAACCTTTAGGTGATGGTACTTGGATAAAAGCTTACCGCCAACTTCACGGCAAATTTCGGGTGAAGTTAAGGGGAAACGCTTATCTGCACGTTTTGCTTCAACCTTGAAGGTTCTAACCCTTTCAAGCGGGGATTTAAGATAATCAACCGATTTTTCCAAAATATCGGTCATATCCTTTTCACACACACACGCACGGCTAAAGCCTGCGATACCGAAAATGAGTTTTACACGCTCAAGCGCTTCCTCGAAATCAAAGCTTTCGTCCTTTGGCTCAATATAAATAGCAGATTGAGCCTTTTTGATTGTAACTTCGCCGAGTGATTTTAAACGGCGGCGAATGTTTTTGATTAAAATATCTTCAAAATTACAACGGTTAAGACCTTTTAAAGCCAATTCGCCGTTTTTAATAAGTATAATTTCCTTCATTTTATGCCTTTCTTAAACTGCTTGTAGCGTTTTTGAGTTCGCTTACAAGCAAATCAATATCTTCTTTTGTGGTGTAGCGTGAAAAGCTGATTCGCAAAGCCGAATCGATAGCCTTGTCAGACCTGCCCATTTCCTTTAAAACGTAGCTGAGGCCACCTTTAGCGCAGGCGCTTCCGCTGGATACGTAAATATTTTTTCTTTCTAAATAGTGCAAAAGCGTTTCGGAACGGTAGCCATTAACCGAAATATTTAAAACGTACGGAAGTCCGTTCTGGTCTGAATTTACGGTTGCCAAACCGTTTTCGGTAAGCAAATCCACAGCGTAGTTATAAAGCTCACGCCTTGAATCGAGCGTTTTTTGAAGATTGGGTAATTCTTCAACGGCGCCTTGCAAAGCGCAAATCAAGGGCACACATTCGGTACCTGAACGCATACCGTTTTCCTGCCCACCACCTAAAAGTAAGGGGGCAATATGTGTTTTTTGGTTTAAATACAAAAAGCCGATGCCTTTTGGCGCGTGGATTTTATGTCCGCTTGCCGTTAGCA
>JAZRBQ010000102.1:0-1538 GCA_045635145.1 Acutalibacteraceae bacterium
CTAGTCCTCATTTTTTATTTAAATTGTCCTTACCACGATTGGTTGACGGGACAGACCTCAAACACACTTTTCGGTCTTCGCGCTAAAAACGATTATCAATCGTTTTCTTAACGCCGCGACATCTCCCGCACCAAAAAAAGAGCACAGCCTTTATGGTTGTGCTTTTTTGTTTATAAGGGTGGTGGACTTGAAGTAGAAGCGGTAGTGAATAACAGCCTAAACAGCTGTTAGAGCCGCGAATGACCGCAGGCGCAGTTCGTAACTTTTGTAATGGTAATGGCGTTGCCTTTGGTAACTAATTCAATTTGATAAAAAATGCACCCCGAAAGTGTTAGTCTTTCGGGGTGCTATTGTTTTTATGCGTTTTCTGCTAACTTTTTTCTTCTGCTTTCGTCAATAAGTGCTCTAATACCGATGGTGATTGCAATTATCAGCGCCATACCACCGATTGCTACTGTTGAAAGAAGCAAGTAATAGAGAGCAGGGGTAGGACCATCGAGAAGATACGCGAATGGGTTGCCTCTGCCGTTGCGGAGAGTCATAAAGTCCGCGCCGCTACCATCAAAGAGATAGTTGAGCCCCTGTGAGAAGGCTGCTGTTACTGCAAGAACGGCCGCACCCTTTGGAATATCGCTCCATTTGGGACGGTAGAATCCGGAGAATGCCATGTAAAGCGAAACGAAAAGAAGAGAACCGTGGTAGAGCCATGACTGATAAGGAAGAAGGTTATCAAAGCAGAAGCTCCAGTCTGCAACCGGACCAAGTACACCGGAAGAAGCAGGCATAACCAAAATAATGGAAGTAACAATCATCAATACCGCATAAGCAAAAGGCTTAACCCACTCGGCAAGCTTGCCGGGCTTCTTTGCGCCGATAATAAGATATGCGTAAAGACCCATAGAGCAAATATGGAATGGCGCCAACCAAACGGGGTAGTGACCAACGGGGCCGTAGTCGGGATAATTGATTATTCTAACAGTTTTAACGATTTCCCACGCCCACATAAAGTAGCAGGTGTATCGAATAACCGCTCTATCAAATGCCTCGCCAAAATTCTTTTTCTTTTTAATTATGAGAAGGGTAGCTAAAACCACT
Organism: Acutalibacteraceae bacterium; assembly: GCA_045635145.1. Taxonomy (GTDB): domain Bacteria; phylum Bacillota; class Clostridia; order Oscillospirales; family Acutalibacteraceae; genus UBA737. Next base: position 1,096 of record JAZRBQ010000102.1, read on the forward strand.
GCAATAAGTGGCAGGAGCCATGCGAGTCCCGTAAGATGCTTAGGGCCAAAGTCAAGATTTACCATAGATGTGATTTCCTCTCTCTTAAATTTAATTAAAAATTCAAGTTTATTTTAATAAAATGTAAACAAAATGTCAATAAATTTTGAAATTCTTAATAATTCTTAATAATTTGGCGAATTTTGGAGAAAAATGTTGCCTGAATTTTTGTTAATCGAAATGTTTTCAAAATGTTCATATAAAAGTAGGGAATATGTATTGACAATATTTTAACAATATGATATAATCTGTTCGTAACAAAAAATAAAACATTTTGGAGGAACAAAAAATGAAACTTGAAAACAAAGTAGCCGTTGTAACAGGCGCGTCCAGCGGCGTAGGCAGAGAAATCGCACTTCTTTTCGCTAAGGAGGGTGCAAAGGTTGTTGCAGTTGCAAGACGTG
>JAZRBQ010000103.1:0-6393 GCA_045635145.1 Acutalibacteraceae bacterium
ATATTATATTTTTCTCTTAAATCTTTACTAAGGTCGCAGGTAGAATCACCCAAAATTACAAATTCATTCATACTAACACCTCTTAATTATTTTTGTGTATTAATAATATCTTGCATTATTTCTTTTTCTTTTATCATTCCGTCGCTTAGCTCTTTGCCCCAATAAAACGCAGCGCAAAGACCAGGGCCTACCGAAACACCGCAAGACATACCAACGTGGCTTATAATAACCTCTTTAGGACCGAATTCTTTTATAATCATTTCCTTCAAAATTTCAGCCGCTGCAGGACGGTTAGAATGGGTTACAAATATAATCTGTTCGCTAGGGTTTTCAATAGTTTTATGCATATATTTTATTGCTGCATCAAAGGCCAATTTCTTACCCTTAAATTTGCCTAACACCTCTGAAAGACCTTCGCGGTTAAAGTCGGCCATGGGGTTAATGCCCACAAGTGTGCCGAAAAAGGCCTTAAAGTTAGAAATTCTACCCGTTTTGCAAAGGAAAAACAAATCATCCATCGGGCCGATTTGATGTAAGCGATGCTTATTTGCTTCGATAAATTGAGCGGTTTCCTCTAAAGTGGCACCTTCGTTTCTTTTTTCGGCCGCCGCAATAACAAGCATTGAAAGTGCGGTTGAATAACGCATAGAATCAACACAAATTATCTTACGTTCGGGGTATTTTTCGCTTAATTGATTTTTAACAAGCTCACAGGTTTGATAGGTACCCGAAAGAGCAGAAGAAAGGGTAATACACAAAATATCCTCACCCTGCTTCAAGTGTTTTTCAAAGGTTTCTATAATATCCCCTGTTGGCGCACAAGAAGTTTTATAATTTACCTTTTTGTCCTTCATAGATTCATAGAATTCTTTTGGGTCGTATCTTTCCCAATCCAAGTCCGATTTTTCGCATCGGCCATCGGGAAAATATACAAGACCGCTAATATAATCATCAATTCCAAATCTCTCGCGCAAGGGACGTATCAAATCACACGAAGTATCAGGTATAATAGCAAAATTCGCCATAATTCTCCTCCGAAAATATGTAAAAAAATAAATAACATTACAATCCCCTTTATAATACCACGAAATCTATTATTTTTCAACAAATTTCACTATTTTCCAATAAAAAGTAGTGAAATTTCAAAAACTTTATGTTATAATATTTTCGATTTAATACACACTTTTTCGGAGGATTAAATGACACCTTTAACAATCGTACTGATTATATTAGCCGTTTTAATTTTGGGCGGTTTGGTTTCTATGTTTGCCTACACTTACCCTATTTCTAAAAAGGTGTATAAGGCACAGCTTGTAAGAACCGATGCTGAAAAATGGGGTCGTGTATGCTCGGCGCCCGAAAATGAAGAACAACTCAAGATGTGGAACGACGGCATAAAATGGGCTGACCAATACCGAAGCCTTGTTACTGAGGTTGAAACCGAAAACGACGGTTTTAAGCTTTACGGCGAATATTTTGATTTTGGCGCCGATAAATGCGTTATAATTTTACCCGGCCGTTGCGAATCACTTATTTATTCTTATTATTTTGCTTCGCCCTACAAAGAAGCAGGCTTTAACGTGTTGGTTGTGGATACCCGTTGCCACGGTAAGAGTGACGGCATTTACAATACTATCGGCGTTAAGGAATCGGGCGACGTTATTGCCTGGTCAAAACTTTTGAATGAAAAATTTGGCAATAAAGAAGTTTGGTACCACGGCATTTGCATTGGTACTGCATCGGCAATATTCGCAATTACCGATAAAAACTGCCCCGATTACGTTAAAGGCTTTGTAACCGAAGGCTGTTTTGTTTCCTTCCGCGAAACCTTTAAACGCCATATGATTGCCGACAAGCGTCCGCTTTTCCCTGTTTTAGACCTTGTAATGCTTCATATTAATCGTTATACCAAAACAAACGTCTATCGCGACAAGCCAATAAGCGCAATCAAAAAAATTGCCCCCGAAAAGCGAGTGCTTTTCCTTTACGGCAAGAAGGATATATTCTCTCTGCCCGAAAAGTCACAGCTTTTGTTTAATGCTTGCAGCGCTGCCGAAAAAAAGCTTGTTTGGTTTGAAAAGGGCGGCCATTCCCACCTTAGAATTAACAACACAAACGAATATGACAATGCAATAATAGATTTTTTTAAGGACTAGCTATGCAAAAAAAGTATGCCGTCTTCACAATGGATGTCGAAGCATTTACCGATACCGAATGTGTTGCAAATTCATCCGAAAAGGTAGATATCGACCTTTTAGATGGATTTGATGAATACATAAAGATTCTTGACAAATATAATATTAAAAGCACCCTTTTTACCGTCGCTACCCTTGCGCCTAAAATGGTTGAACAATTAAGGCGAAGTGTTGCTAACGGGCATAAATTGGCGCTTCATAATTACGAGCATATAGCCCCTATGGACGTAAGCCCCGAAACCTTCCGCTATGAAATTTCAAAAGCACGTGATTTATTTAAGGAGCTTTTCGATACCGACGTTGTCGGTTTTCGCGCACCGTTTTTCAGTCTTGATGACAAGCGCCTTAAAATTTTAAAGGAATTAGGCTTTAAATACGATTCAAGCCACCTTGGTTTTTCAAAGGCACGTCACACGGTGGGTATGAAGCTGAAAAATTTTAAAGAATTTTCAAAAGGAATCTTCCACGACGGCGATTTTTTTGAATTTTCAATGTCGAAACACAAAATTTTTGGTAAATCCTACCCCATTTCGGGTGGTGGATACGTCCGCCTTTTTAATTGGAACGTTATTAAAACCGTTATTAAACAGTATTTACAACAAAACAATTATTATGTGTTTTATCTACACCCGTTTGAGCTTACCCGCCAAAAAATTCCATATCTTAGGGATTTAAAACCCCACGACCAATATTATTTGCAATGCGGTATTAAGGCATATAAGCGCCACATTGAACAGCTTATTTTATTGCTCAAAGCTGAAGGGTATGATTTTATAACCTTTGAAGAATTAAGTGAAAAACTATCACAAAATATTAATTGTTAACAAACCTAAAAGGGAGGCTTTCGCCTCCCTTTTTAATATTTTAATCATTCCATTTTACCAACACGTCGCTATCTATTCTTGACGCGTCAAATCGGTAATGATGAATAACCTTGCTTCGTTTTAAATAATCCTCTTCCCTGTTAGGTTGACCGCCGTTGTGAATAATATAAGGTTGACCTTCGCTATTACGTTTATCAGACACTATACCAATATGCTTCTCGTTTTCAAAAATTACAATATCCCCCGCCTGCCATTCGGCAATTTGGGTTATATCAGTAGTTAAAGAAATTGCATATTCATCGAAAAAAATCCTAAGATTTTTCACCCTGCGAAAATCTATATTGGTATCAATTTTTTCAATACGCGAATATGCTTCACGGCGGTTTTTTATATCGTTATCAACCATATCCTTAAGAGAATAACCCGCATTTTTAAAAGCGCGCCAAACAACGTCGGTACAAACACCAATATCATCGGGCGGATAACCGCCGTCAATATATTTGCCGTCATATTTGGGGTGATTTTTAGCATCCTTACGGGCGCCTAGGCAAATGTCGGTATAATCATCGGTACCATTGTTGTTAAAATCAATCGAGCTTTTAACCGTTTTTATACCAAAATTTTCCGCTTTATAGTGTTTTTTAGGGGTTAAATTGAAAAAATCAAGCGTGAGCCACACCGCAACCAACAAAATTGCAATCGGAATAATAAATTTTATTGCTCTTTTCATATTCATCCCCCTTTAATCCACCTTTGTATAAAAGTGTAACATACATACTTATTCTATTCAAGTTACAGTCTTGTAATGTAAAAAAACCTCCCCGAAGGAAGCCTTCAGGGAGGAAAATTTTATTTTTAAAACCGCTTTAAATTCTAGAATTATTCAGCGATTGTGCAGTACATGAAGTACTTGTAGCCAAGAGGATTGCAGAAGAAGCCTTCTACGCTATCATCAATCATGAATACGTCTGTGTAGTAGTAGAGAGGAACTACGCAACCTGTAGACATTAAGATGTCTTCAGCCATGTGCATCATCTTGTAACGCTTAACGTTGTCGGTTTCGCCCTTAATCTTAGCGATAAGAACGTCATAGGTTTCAGCCCATGTGCCGTTTTCAACCTTAACATCATAGCCAAGGCTTGTTAAGTCAAGATTATACATCTTTAAGTTAGCGTGAGCGCCCTTACCGAATTGGATATCATTGTTACCAGAAACGGTAGTCCACATATCTAAGAAGCAGATAGGATCGTTGTAGTCAGCCAACCAACCGTTACGAGCTACTGAATATTCGCCGTTCTTACGGGTGTTAAGGAAGGTGTTCCATTCTTGGTTTTCTAACTTCATTGTGATACCAACAGCTGATAAAGCACCTGCTAAGTATTCACCGATAGCCTTGTGGCCGTCGTTGGTGTTGTAGAGGTATGTGATAGAGGGGAAGTCTGTGAACTTTTCGCCATCCCACTTGTAATACTTCTTAAGAGTTTCAACAGCAGTGTTGAAGTTTTCCTTAACTGCAGCTTGATCGAAGTAACCAATGTAATCGTCGCTGTCGCCAGCATTCTTGTAGAATTCAGAACCGTCGGGTTCAGTCATACCCATAGCAACGAATGAAGAAGCGGGAACTTGACCTGCTTGACCGATTTCGTCGCAGACGTATTGACGGTCGAATAAGAGACCGATAGCATTACGGATTTCAGCTTGAGCCTTTTCAGCTTCAACGCCTGTTAACTTGTTACCAGCAGGTAAAATGTTTTCGTTAACGTTCCAGTTTACATAGTAAGTACCGATTTGACCTACAACCTTGTATTCATCAGGATAATTCTTAGCAAGGTTAGCCATTTCATTGGTAGGAACGTCGTCAATCATTAACCAGTCGCTCTTTTCGAAGTTTGTTAACATATTGTTAGCATCGTCAGAAAGGTAGCACTTTAAGGTTTCTAACTTAACAGAATCAGCGTCAACATAGTTGGGGTTCTTCTTAAGTGTGATAAGGCTATCGTGTTCCCAAGATTCCATAATGTAAGCACCATTGTTTACATAAGTTTCGGGAGAAGTTGCCCAACCTTCGTTAGCAACAACGTCTTCACGAACAGGGAAATATACGGGGAATGCTAATAATTCATTCCAGTATGCTACTGCATTGTTAAGAGTAACCTTTAAGGTTTTAGCGTCAACAGCCTCAACTGCTAATTTAGCGTCGGGGTTAACGAATTTTTCGCCAGAAGCATCAGTTTCCCACATTTCAGCATAACCCTTAACTACGTCGAACATGTAGTTGTAGTCAGCAGAAAGAGCAGGAGAAGCTGCACGGTTCCAAGCGAATACGAAGTCAGCTGCGGTAACGTCTTTACCGTCAGACCACTTCAAGCCGTCACGTAAGGTATAGGTGTAGGTAACAGTGCCGTCATCGTTAGCAACGCCAGCTACCAATTCCTTAACAGCGTCAGCAACGATAACTAACTTACCGTCTTCGTCTTGAGCCCATTTAGCAAGACCAGAGAATAAGTGAGATACCATTGTAGCACCGTCAACGGCTGAGTTGAGTGCGGGGTCTAATGTGTCAGGCTCAGAAGCCAAACAAACAGACAATTCTGCTGTGTTAGTTGTTTCTTTATTGCCGCAAGCAACTAAAGATAAACACATAGCAAGTACCAACACAATTGCAAGGAGTTTTTTCATATTTTTTCTTCCTTTCGTTTGCAGACCTTATTAGGTCCACTGTTGTTTATTACAATACACACGAAACTGTTCGTGAGCATATTGCCAAGATTAATAACCGAAAACTTAATTTATTTCAGCTAAGCGGTGGCAGGCAACAAAGTGACCTTTTTCCACCTCTTTAAATTCGGGCATTTCTGCCGCGCATTGTTCGGTAGCGTAAGGACAGCGTGTGCGGAACGGACAACCCGAAGGTGCATTCAAGGGGCTTGGGATATCGCCTTCCAACATAATACGCTGATTTGCACGCGCAATTTTGGGGTCGGGTATCGGCACAGCCGATAAAAGCGACTTTGAATAAGGATGCAAGGGACGTTCATAAATAGTTTTAGCATCAGCCAATTCAACCATCTTACCAAGATACATAACGGCAATACGGTCTGAAATATGGCGAACAACCAAAAGGTCATGCGCGATAAATAGATATGCAAGGCCTAATTTTTCCTGCAAATCGTCAAACATATTGATAACCTGTGCTTGAATTGAAACGTCCAAAGCAGATACAGGTTCGTCACAAACAATAAAGTCGGGGTTAATGGCCAGCGCTCTGGCAATACCGATACGCTGACGCTGACCACCCGAGAACTCGTGCGCGTAACGCGCGGCGTGCTCGCTGTTCAGTCCAACGCTGCTCATCAGCTCAAGGATGCGCTCCT
>JAZRBQ010000104.1:0-9296 GCA_045635145.1 Acutalibacteraceae bacterium
GAAACCTTGAGGTACAGGAAGACCGATTTTGGTCATTTCTGCGAGGTTAGCACCCTTACCGCCGAGAAGTTCACGCATTGAAGCGTCGCCTTCAGAGAAAAGGTAAACATACTTGTGACTCATGTGAATCAACCTCCTAAAATTTTGTGGATTAAATCCATCTTTTACAGTGTTTATGACACCTATTCAGTATCTTTGATATTATAGCAAATAAACGGTAAAAAATAAAGCATTTTTTTACATTTTTTTTATTTTCGGTTAAAAAGTGATAATTTCAACAAATTTGGTATTTGCAAGTGGTAATACTGCACAATAAGGTATGTTATATAATATATTATTATTGACATTGTTTTGTGTAAATGGTAGAATTACCATAAGTATAATTTTTTTGTGCGTCTTTAAGTATGTGAAGTAATTTTACCGTTTCGGTGCGAATTATTGTTTTCGCATTACTTTGCGGTAGCTTTAGCATAATAAAATCTTCGCCCACTTCTGAAAGATAACCTGTTTTGATTTGGGGTTGATTACCCAAAAGATACTCGGCTTTTATAAGGCTTCCTATTAAGGTTTTTAATTTGCTATTAAGGGTGTTTGGGGTGGTGGTTTCAAACTCCCGCTTCAAATAGTCTTGGTAAAAATCGAGGTCTTTTTCGCCGGTAATAGGGTAAGGGAAATTTTCGTGCATAAAAACACTCCTATTTGAGATTTATACTATATGTTACGGTGGCGCCGTGGCTTTTGTTAAAAATATATTGAAAGTTGAGGAATGTGCTTTGAAAAAGGTTAATGAATTTTTCGGTATAAATGTTTTCAACGATTCGGTTATGAAAGAATTTTTACCGACTGAAACCTATGAAAAACTCAAAAGTACAATTAAAGAGGGTAAAAGCCTTGACAGCAGTATTGCGAATACTGTTGCCGAAGGAATGAAAGAGTGGGCTATCCAAATGGGTGCAACTCATTATACCCATTGGTTCCAACCTTTAACGGGCATTACTGCCGAAAAGCATGATAGCTTTATAACGCCCACTGATGACGGACATATTATTATGGAATTTTCGGGTAAGGAGCTTATTAAGGGCGAGCCTGATGCTTCGTCTTTCCCGTCGGGCGGTTTGCGTGCCACCTTTGAAGCGCGTGGCTATACCGCGTGGGACCCTAGCTCTTACGCCTTCATAAAGGATAAAACCTTGTGTATTCCTACCGCGTTTTGTTCTTACAGCGGTGAAGCACTTGACCAAAAAACCCCCTTGCTTCGCAGTATGGATGCCGTAAGCAAACAGGCTTTGCGTGTTGTTAAGGCACTTGGTATGGATGGCGTTAAGGGTGTTACCACTACGGTTGGTCCTGAACAAGAATACTTCCTTGTTGATAAGGAACTCTACGATAAGCGCCCTGACCTTATGTATTGCGGAAGAACCTTAATCGGTGCTATGCCTCCTAAGGGACAGGAAATGGATGACCACTATTTTGGTGTTTTAAAGCCGCGCGTGGCTGAATTTATGCGCGAGCTTGATAACGAACTTTGGAAGTTGGGTGTGCTTGCAAAAACCGAGCATAACGAAGCGGCTCCCGCTCAGCACGAATTGGCGCCGATATTTACTACAACAAACATCGCCGCCGACCACAACCAATTAACAATGGAATTTATGAAGAAAATCGCCCTTTCAAAAGGCTTGGTTTGCTTGTTGCACGAAAAGCCCTACGATGGCGTTAACGGTAGCGGTAAGCACAACAACTGGTCGCTTTCTACCGATACCGGTATAAATTTCTTAAAGGCAGGCAAAAACCCTTCTGAAAATAAGTTGTTCTTACTTACACTTTCGGCCGTTATTGAAGCGGTGGACAAGCATCAGGATTTGCTTAGAATTGCCGTTGCAACAGCAGGTAACGACCACCGTTTGGGCGGTAATGAAGCACCTCCCGCGGTTATTTCGATTTTCTTGGGCGAAGATTTGACCGACCTGCTTGAAGCCATTGCGAACGGTATTCATCATGATGATGTTAAGCGTGAAAAAATGAAGATAGGCGCCGATGTTATTCCTGAATTTAAGAAGGATAATGCCGACCGCAACCGCACTTCACCGTTTGCCTTTACAGGTAATAAATTTGAGTTTAGAATGTTAGGCTCAGCGTCTTCAATTTCTGATACAAACGTTATGCTTAATACAATGGTTGCGGATGTATTTTCTGAATATGCTCAAAAACTTGAAAATGCCGAAGACGTAGATGCACAGGTGACCGCGATTGTTAAAAATTGTGTAGATAATCACAAGCGCATAATCTTTAATGGCGACGGTTATTCTAAGGAGTGGGAAGCAGAAGCTCAAAAACGTGGGCTTTTGAATCTCAAGAGCACGGTTGATGCTTTGCCGCTTCTTAAAACCGACGAAAATGTTGCTATGTTTGAGCGCCACGGCGTATTTAACCGCGCTGAAATCGACTCGCGTGTGGATATAATTCTTGAAAATTACGCCAAAACAATACATATTGAGGCATTAACCCTTATAGATATGATGAATCGCGACGTAATTCCCGCAATTATCTCGTATGTTAATTTGTTGTGTGAAACGGTTAACAATAAAAATCTTTTAAGGGCTGACAGTTCGGTTGAATATGAGCTTATCACAAAGCTTTCGGCCGCTAATAAGGAAATTTTCACCCTTACAGCTGCTCTTAAATCGGCGGTTTCTTCGGCTGAACGCTCATCTGCTATATTTGAAAAAGCGTATGAATATCGCAATAATATTCTTAAAATTATGGCTGATATCCGTAAATATGCCGATAGCGCAGAATGCGTCGTTCCGCGTGAATTTTGGCCTTATCCGTCCTACGGCGATTTGCTTTTTAAAATTTAATAACAAAATAAAAATGACAAGGTTTCTGCCTTGTCATTTTTTTATAAAAGTATTAATTTTTTGCAATAAAAAGTGTAATTTGTACGTTAATATGATAGGAACGTAGAAAATAATTACAATTGTGGATTTTTACGGAAATCAAGGGGGGTGATACCAACGCTTTGCTTAAAACGTTTGAAGAATGTTGTATAGTTTTTGTAACCTACAAGGTTTGCAACAGTTGCAACGGGAAATTCGGTATCCTTAAGTAAAACCTTAGCGTGATTTATACGTATATTAATGATATAATCTTCAACGCCTATGCCGGTTTCACTTTTGAAAATGCGGTAAAGGTGTGAGCGGTTGATGTTGAGCTTGTCGGCAATTTCGGTTATTTTTATAGGCTCAATGTAATTCGACTGAATATATTTTTTAATTTCGTTTACGTATTTTTGTTCGCGGCTTTGGGACTTGATGACAGGGATAGATTTATTTGAATCAAAATGTGACAAAAATTCAAACAAATACTTATAAGCTTGAAATTCGTTATATGAATGGGTGTTCATATGAACGGTTGCTTCAAGAATACTTTTGGATAAGGCTGAATTCTTAATGGGAAGTGCCATTATACCGTCTTTAAAAACGGTGCGCTCTAACAGGTCTTTGGCAATATTGCCGTTAAATGAGAAAAAGCGTAATTCCCACGGGTCAACAGAATCGGCGGTAAGGATTGAAAGCTCGTTAGGATAGGTGACAAAGGCGTCGTTTTTAGAAAGCTTATATACCTGACCGCGCGCCTCAAGTGTGCCTTTGCCACTCTCAATAATTGTAATAATATAGGCATTATTATAGCGTGGATGGGCAAATCCGGGGGAACCGATTTCGCGTCCGCATTGCACAAGATTTAAATGTTCGTTCGGGTTTAAGGAGACATTGTGATTATAAAAATTAGGATAATTTATATTTTGCATAGATAGTGCTCCAAAAAATGTAAAATTGTTGTATTTATCAACTCTAGAATAGCATAATTGTTGCTTTTTGGCAAGTGTTTTGTTGCAATAGATGTCAAAATGTTAAAATATGGAACGCGTATTTCGTCAATATGCTTAATATTGAATAATTATTACAAGATGTGTGAATTGATTTTAAACCATTTGTATAAAAATCGCAACAATTTTCAATATAGATGCAACAATTTTATATTGCATAATTTTGTCGAATAGTTTATAATGTATTGGTAATAAAATGTGGTGTTATATACACAAGTATTATATATACCAAATAGGCGGTGTTGATGTGCGGTTAATAACGCAAAAAAACTATACAACTGTTAACCTGAACGGCGGTTTTAAAAGCCGTTTCACCGAAAAAACAGTGCAGGGGGTGTAGTAAAATGAAAACAGCAAAAACTTCAAAAAAATTCGACTGTGCAAGGTGTAATGTTTTGCTTAAAAAACACGGCCCCGGCATTGTGGCAAATTTATTTAGGTACGTTTTCTTCCTATCGTTAAGTTACGTTTTGCTTTATCCGTTTATCTACATATTGGTAAACTCGTTTATGGGCATTACAGACTCTTATGATGCTACGGTTACTTGGGTGCCGAAGAATCCTACCTTGGAACATTTCCCGAATGCTTGGACTGTATTTGAAGTAGGTAAATCTTTACCTCGCACATTGATTTACGAAATGGTAACTTCAATTATTCAATTCGTAACCTGTGCTGTGGCAGCTTACGGTATGGCGAGATTTAAGTTCAGAGGTCAAGGCGTGCTTAACGGTCTTATGATTCTCAATATTCTCGTTCCCGCAATGATGATTATCATTCCTACATACGCTCAGTTCAGTGCGATGAACCTTGTTGGTACTCCGCTTGTATTCTATTTACCGGGTATCTGTGGCGTAGGTTTAAAGGGCGGCCTATACATATATATATATACGCAGTTCTTCAGGGGCTTACCTAAGGAACTTGAAGAAGCAGCTTGGATTGACGGTGCAGGTCCTTGGAAGACCTTCTTAACAATCGTTCTTCCTTCTTCCGGCTCAGCTATGATAACCGTTCTTCTTTTCTCGGTTATTTGGCACTGGAACGATTTCTTCCTCGCTCAAATGTATATGAATGAGCCCACCTTCTCGGTAGCGATTAAAACCTTTAGCGAAACCACCGTTGTTGCTGCTTTAGGTATTCCGGGTGACTTAGCTTCACGAATGGAAGTTCAAATCTTACTTTCGGGTTGCTTAATGTTCTTGGCACCTATGATTATTTTCTATGTTTTCATTCAGCGTAAGTTCGTTGCAAGTATTGCAACCAGCGGTATCGTAGGTTAATTTAGAAATCCCCGCGTTTTATGCGGTTTAAATATAATAATGAAAGGAAGATTATTTATGAAACAAACAATTAAATCAATTTTCGCAATGTTATTGGTTCTCTGTATGGTTTTTACAATCGTAGGTTGTGGTGAAGATTCTAGCACCGCATCATCTAACGATAACAAAGATTTCTTTGTAGATGAAACAACTGATATTGAAAAAACTGAGAGCAACACACAATCAGATACAACATCTGAAGAAGGCGGCAACCAAGGTGGTAGTGTTAATGTTGACATTCCCAAAGAAAACGTAGTTGGCGGTAAGTCTTGGAAAGAAGTTTTAGCTTCTATGCCTAAGAAGCTCCGTGGTACTTCTATCACAGTTTACAACTGGAACCCTGCTTCTGAATACACAGGCGCTCCTACCGTTATCAAAGAATTCACAAAGCAAACAGGTATTGAAGTTAAGTGGCAGAAGGTTGAATTCGGCACCTACTTCACAAAGATTCCTGCTGTTATCGCTTCAGGTAAAAACATTCCTGACGTTGTAAGAGCACGTGGTCCTATTCCTGAATATATGATTACATATCAACCTCTTTCTACTTCCAAGTACGACTTCTCAGACGCAGCTTGGGATAAGAAGATGATGGAACTCTACACCGTAGATGGCAAGGCTTATGCTACAAGCCTTCAAAACACTCACATCGGTGCTGTTAACGTTCTTTTCTACAACAAGTCTTTAATTGAAAAGTATGACCTTGAAGATCCATACAAGTTATGGAAAAAAGGCAAGTGGGACTGGGATAAGTACATTGAAATGTGCCGCGACTATAAGAACGAAAGCGGTAACCCTGCTTCTTGCGGTGAAGGTTGGTACTGGTCTTACCTCAGCGCATTCGATATCGATAGCGCAGTAGCATACAATACTAAGACAAACAAATACTACAACAACATGGGCGATAAGGGCTTCTTACAAGTTCACCAAACCCTTTGTAAGCTTTACAACGAAGAAAAGTTATTTGCATTCGGTCAAGCTGACCAATTCAACCAAGGCACACGTCTCTTCTCAATTGGTACATCTGTTCATATGAGAAGACAAAACTCTTACTTCGGTAGCCTTAAGAGCGCTAACGACCTCTACGCAGTTCCAATGCCTGCTCCTAAGAGCGTTAAGAAGTATAACCAAGGTATGTCAGAAGCTGAAGCATATGCAATCACTAAGGGTGCTCCCAACCCCGAAGCAGTACCTTACTTCTTAAGATACTTCCTCGACGGTGCTAACTACGAATTAAGCACCTACTTCTGTAACAAGCAGAACCTCGAAGTTTACAACTGGTGTATGAACGAAGAAAACAGAAACTTCGTTTATGTATATCCTGAAGTAATTAAGGGTCTTGATGAAAATGGTATCATGGGTCAAACCAGCGACCAAGTTAAGAGCTTTATTGACAAGAACATGGGTACTATTGATAAGGTAGTTAAGGAATATAACAACACTATCAAGAAAATTACAAAATAATTAAAGGAGAGCCGAAATGAGAAAGATAACGCTTTCTGAAATATTTAATAAGCAAAATGTTAACCGTGTTATTGCTGTATTAATGGTTTTAACAATGATTTTTGCATTTGCTGCTTGTAATAATAATGAAGATGAAAACCCGTCTTCAACTCCTTCAAATCCATCAGAAAATGTTTCTTCCAATGATGATGTTTCTTCGGAAGATAATTCAAGCGAAGAAAATACTGATTCTGATGTTACTTCTAAGCCTACCTATATTAGTCCTTTAGACGGTGATATCTACGTTTCTTATGATTATGATACCACCCTTTCGAGAACTGACCTTTATGAAGTTAAGCCCGTAGTTGACCCCGCAAATCTTTCAACAAAATACGTAGGCTACGCTGAAGAAGAAAGAAACGAATTACGCGATGAAATTTTGAATACCAAAAACACTCTTGACCTTTATAAAGTTAAGGGCACTGTTTATTACGTTTCAACATCTGGTAATGACAATAACGACGGTAAGTCTCCCAAAACTGCTCTCAGAACACTTGCAGGTCTTGGCGTTATCGCTTTAGAACCCGGTGATGCAGTATTGTTCGAAAGAGGCTGTATTTTCCGTATGTACGAACCTTTCTATTGCCAAACCGGCATTACATATGGTTCTTACGGTAAGGGTAGCAAGCCTATGTTCGTTGGCTCACCTGAAAACTTCGCAAAGGCTGTTTGGACACCTGCAAAGAAGAAGAACGTTTGGCAAACCAGCTATATGTATGCTTATGCCAGCGGCGCATTCTTTAACCAAGGTGAAGAATGTGGTTATATGAAGTCTGCTATCGGCGACCTCAATAAGAATACCGACTTCTTCTGCGATACTGAAAATTCAGTAGTTTATATCTACTGTGATAAGGGTAACCCGTCAAAAGTTTACGATTCAATTGAATTATCACAATCTGCTATTCGTGTTGAACTTCCCACACGTGTACACGACGTAACATTTGATAACATTTGTATCAGATTCTGCGGCGAAGGTGGTATCCGTGGTGAATATCTCAACCACGACATTACTATCACTAACTGCGAAATCGGTTATGTTGGTGGCGCTTGGCACGGCACAGTTCGTTACGGTAACGGTATCGAACTTTGGTGCGGTGGTTGGAACCTTAACTGGTCACACAACTGGATTTATCAAACATTCGACAGCGGTATTTCTCCCCAGGCTAATATCGGCGGCGACGTTTTGAATATGGACAACGTTGTTATCTCTAACAATTTGATGGAATTCAACAACGCTGACATCGAATTCTGGGAACACGGCTCTGAAGCTGGTTTAACTCCTTCAAGATTTAAAGATTGGTATATGGAAAACAACATCTGCCGCTTTACTTCACTTGGTTGGGGTACTCGTTTAGATGACGGCGGTATCCGTGGTATCGACGGCGTATTCTTCGGCCGTTCAAGCGACAACGCATTCATCAACGTTAACTGGCGCAACAATATTATTGACTGTCCCGGTCGTCAAATTTATAAGTTTACTATTAGTAAGCAAGAACAATATGATGGTTGGAAGAGAGAAAACAATACCTACTACATTAAGCAAAGCTTACGTACAACCGATGATTTAGCAATCGGTATGACAGTTTCGTTTAACGATACTAACAACTATAAAGCTACTACTGAAGAAGCTACAATCGCAGCATTTGCTGAATTTGAACCTGATTCAAAGGTTTACTGGTATAGAAAATAATACCTGAATTGAATTAATTTGGTTGGGGGAGAGGGCAAAATATCCCTTTCTCCCAACCCAAGATTTTTAATTTTGACTTTATTATAATGAGGAATTGATGATTTTGAAAAGGAAAGCATTTCGTAGTTTAATCGCAATATTAGTCGTAATATCCTGTATTACTTCAAGTCTTTTTATGGCATCGGCAGAAAAGGTGTCAGAAAAGGCCACTATTGATATTGCAGTAAATACTTCAAAAGGAAAAAATTCATATTCGGCTTATTTATCGAAATATTCAAAATCTGAATATTCTTCTGAAGATATAATTTGCGATTTAGACGATAAGATTTTAGAAAAAAAATCAGTAAAATTTGATATTAACGTTGAAAACGACGGCTTATATGCTCTCGGTATGTCTTATAAAGCATTAGATGATGAGATGTCCGAAATCCGTATAGGTCTTAAAATAGATGGTAAATACCTTTACGAAAATATGAAAGAATTGGAATATCCTCGTTACTGGTGTGACAGCGATGGTCTTAACGCTGATGAATTTGGTAACGAATATGTTCCTGAACAACAATTATACGGTAAGTATTCTTATGCTGAAGCTTATGATGAAGTATTAGAAGCAACCGAAAAATTCATGGTTAACTTAACCAAGGGCGAACACACTGTAGAACTTATTCCTTTAAGAGGTAAGTTCCAGGTTGAATATTTTAACTTTGCTGCAACTGCTTCTGTAGCACCTTATGTAGCACCAACCGATAAATCCGAATATTACGACGGCGAAGCTATTATTATTGAAGGCGAAGATGCAATTGCAAAATCAAGCTACTTCTTGGTTGGTAGTTCCGAAAGAAGTTCAGTTGACGTTACACCTAACAGTGTTGACAAGCGTCTTGTAAACTATATTGGTAACAAC
>JAZRBQ010000105.1:0-2323 GCA_045635145.1 Acutalibacteraceae bacterium
AGCTTTGGGCACTAATTTTTGTCGTCGTTGCAATTACTGTGCGCCTTGCACTGTAGGCATCAATATTTCCGCAGTATTTTTATTCGAGGGGTATTACAGCCGTTATAATCTCAAAGATTGGGCAATTGACCGTTATGCCAATTTAGCAAAAACCGCATCTGGCTGTATTGAATGTGGTGTTTGCGAAACCAGATGTCCTTACAATCTTCCCATCAGGGAAATGCTCAAAAAAGCCGCTAAGGTAATGGGAAAATAAAAAAGGATGTGTAGAAATTCTACACATCCTTTTCATTATGCCTCAACAGACTCTTCTTCATTTACGTCATCTTTATAAGACAACATAGGTTTGACGTCTTTTTTGCGAATATTACGGTCGACGTAGTTTTTAGTGATTTTCATAACTAACGGAGTAAGTGCCAATACACCAATAAGGTTGGGCACCATCATAAGACCGTTGAACGTGTCGGAAATATCCCAAGCGAGAGAAGAAGTGAGCACTGCGCCGAAGATAACGGTGATAACGTGAATAATACGGAAAATAAAGGTTGTCTTTGCGCCGAAGAGATATTCCCACGCTTTTGAACCGTAGTGTGACCAACCGAGAACGGTCGTAAAAGCAAACAAGAACATAGCGATAGCAACAAAGCGTTGACCTATATCACCCCAGGAGAATACTTCGTTAAATGCACCGCCTACTAAAGTCGCATCCGACAATCCTGCGGCAACAGCGCCTGTTTCAACGTTGAAAACACCACCATTAAGGCCACCGGAAGTAAGAACGACCAAAGCGGTCATTGTGCAGACTACCATTGTATCTGCAAATACTTCGAATATACCCCACATACCTTGTTTAACCGGTTCTTTGATGGTTGAGTTAGAGTGAACCATAACTGAAGAACCAAGACCTGCTTCGTTTGAGAACACACCGCGTTTGAAACCGTTTGTCATAGCAACGATTACGCCACCGATACCGCCGCCAACAAAAGCTTGTGGTTTGAAGGCATTTACAAAAATCGCTTTAAATGCAGGGATAATAGCGTCATAGTTGATACCTATGATTACAAGAGATCCCGCTACGAAAAGCACTACCATAAAAGGAACGATTTTTTCCGCAACGTTTGCAATTCTCTTAAGACCGCCAAGTGTGATGAGAGCGGTTAAAATCATAATCACAACACCGATAATAATATTATAAAGCGAAATGCCACCAAATACGGTTACAGATGAGAGGGCTTTAACGTCAAAAGCAGCGGCAACGTTTGCAACAATCTTGTTGACCTGTCCCATACTACCGATACCAAAGGATGCGAGCATTGTGAAGATACAGAATAATACTGCCAACACTTTACCTATCCACTTGCAACCCTTTTTAGAGCCAAGACCGTCGCGCAAGTAATACATTGCGCCTCCTGACCATTCATTATTTGCGTTCTTACGACGGTAATAAATACCCAAAGCGTTTTCTGCAAAGTTTGTCATCATACCAAAGAATGCGGCAACCCACATCCAGAAAACAGCGCCTGCACCACCTAAGCAGATAGCGGCGGCAACACCTGCGATATTACCTGTACCTACTGTGGCAGCCAAAGCTGTGCAAAGTGCCTGGAACGGTGAAATTGAACCTTTTTCTTTTGTGTGACCGATAACGTCTTTCTTGAAAAGACTACCGATTGTGTTTTTCCACCAATGGCCAAGGTGCGATATCTGGAACACCTTTGTGCAAAGGGTTACTATAATGCCCGTGCCTATAAGCAGAGCCAAACCCCACACGCCCCATACAACGCCATTAATACTGCCATTGATTTCAGCAATTTTGTCTAACATTTTTTCTTCCCCTTCTTTAGACATTATAAATTATTGAATACCGTTGAAGAAAACAAAAAATTCCGAGTCAAACAAAATGGCTCGGAAAACAAACAAATTATATATCCCTTTGTCCTTTTGCCTGAGAGATTAACGATATATCGTCTTGCCCCTTCGGCATCTGCTCAAGAATACAAGTCCTTGTCAGAATTCTCCAAAGTCCTATCCGTTCACAGTTGATTTCTCTTCTGCAAACTTCATTTAGTATTCAATTTGTTAATATTATAACACACTTTCCAAAAATTTCAAGTGTTTTCTATTGTTTTATGAAATTCGGTTTGATATAATGAAACAAAGAGGTGTTAATATGCAAAAGAGTATTGTTTATTTTACGAGAGATTTATCTGCCGAAGGGCTTTTAAAAATTTACAAAAGGATATGTGCGCCACTTCACGACAAAATTGCCGTGAAAGTACACACAGGCGAACCGCACGGGCCTAACATTATTCCGCGCGAGTGG
>JAZRBQ010000106.1:0-2129 GCA_045635145.1 Acutalibacteraceae bacterium
TGCAGGTCTTTTACTTCTAATAAAGGCATTGTCATACGCCCCTTTCTTAACTATTTAATTTCGGGTCAAATGCATCGCGCAAACCGTCACCCAAAAGGTTTAAGGAAAGAACGATGATACTAATTACGATAGCGGGAATAACCAAACGGTATGAGTAAGACTGAATACCGTTTAGCGCATCTGATGCTAAAGAACCCAAGGAAGGCATCGGAGCATTAACACCGAGACCTAAGAAGCTTAAATAACTTTCGGTAAAGATAGCGCTTGGAATTTGCAACGCAGTAGAAATAAATACTACGCCGATGCTGTTGGGAATAAGGTGTTTTGCAATAATCCACTTACCGCGGGCACCTGTAGCGCGTGCTGCCAAAACATATTCTTGTTCTTTTAAAGAAAGAATTTGACCGCGCACCTGACGAGCCATTGAAACCCAGTAAAGAAGTGCGAAAACGATAAACAAGCTTATCATATTAGCGCCCAATTTTTCAAGCACAGTGCCTTCCAATATTGCGTCAAGACCTGTACCGAGCATAGCCGACAGCAAGATAACCATAAGCATATCGGGAAGGGAGTAAATAACGTCAACCAAACGCATGATAACGGTATCAATCTTGCCACCGCAGTAGCCCGCCAAAGAGCCCATTACCAAACCGATAATTAATACTATAAGACTTGCAAAGAAGCCAACCGCCAAGGAAATACGTGTGCCGTAAACCACGCGGATAAAGTAGTCGCGGCCTGCCGAGTCGGTACCGAAAACGTGCGGGAAAACCTTTTCGCCTGCATCTATTTGGGCTTGTTCGGTTCTGCCATATTCGAAGGGAGCCAAGTTAGCGTAGGAAGCATCAACAGGTTCACCCGGTTTAATACCTAACTGAGCATCGTAAGAATAGGGCCAAAACATAGGAATGAAAATTGCTGATAAGGTAATGATTACTACCAAGAAAAAGCTAACGGTAGCAACCTTATTTTTAAGTAAACGCTTAACACCGTCCTTAAAAAAGGTGGTGGATTCGCGCATTTGTACTAAATATTCTTTCTCGTCCTCGGTTGCGGGAGTAAAAGAATCCAAATTAACGTGTAAGCTGGGTATTGATATTTTTTTCTTTTCCACTTTACTCCGCCTCCTTACTCAAGATTAATACGTGGGTCAACAACCTTATAAAGAATATCGCTGACCATATTCATAATAACGATTAACGCAGCCAATACAATGGTGGTACCCATAATCATCGGGTAGTCACGGTCGGTAATACTGCTAACGAATGTGCGTCCGATACCAGGAACCGCAAAAATTTGTTCAACAACCAACGAACCTGTAACTATGTAGGCAAGCATTGGTCCAAAATAGGTGATAACAGGGATAAGCGCGTTCTTTAAAGCGTGACCGAAAATAATTTTTCCGTTAGATACGCCTTTTGCCTTAGCAGTACGGATATAGTCCTGACCTAAAACGTCGAGCATTGAAGAACGGGTTAAACGTGTGATATTTGCCATTGGCGACAAGGACAATGTTATAATAGGAAGTATCAAACCGCCTTCTGCATTGCCGTTTGCGGGCAAAATACGCCAAGTTACCGCAAACAGAATAAGCAGTAACGTACCCATAATAAAGGACGGCATTGAAATACACGCTGTAGTAAACACCATAACCACACGGTCAATAAGTTTATTACGTCTGAGCGCTGCAACAGAGCCTAAAACAACACCGATAACCAATGCAATAGCAGCCGCAAAAATACCTAATTTTGCCGAAGTTTGAAGACCGTCGCCGATTACGTCAATTACGTCACGTCCACGGTTTTTGAGCGAAGGACCAAAATCAAATTCGGTCACAATATCCTTCAAATAGGTGCCATATTGTTGAAGAAGTGGCTTGTCCAAACCGTATTTTGCTTCAAGTGCTGCCTGTGCTGCAGGTGTAATAGCCTTTTCACTAGCGAAGGGGCCACCCGGAACTGCACGTGATACAAAGAATGTGATAGTAATAACTATCCACACAGTAAGTATAGCCAATGCAATCCTTTTTAAAATATATAGTAAATCACAGGTTTCATTTTGATGGTAGGGTTTTCTAGTTTTCGTTATTTTTTTCCAATTGATACCATTCATCTAAAATATCATATGCA
>JAZRBQ010000107.1:0-6410 GCA_045635145.1 Acutalibacteraceae bacterium
TAATAGCCATTCTATAGCCATCAATAGCAACAAATTGAATAAATCCGTCAAAAAGTGAAATATCAATACCTGTAAGAATAGGCTTGCTGCCTTCGCTTGTAGCGGCGGCAAAAGAAGTACCTTTTTTCATTTGGGTTAAAATTTTACCTTCAATTTCAAAAGAGTTTACTTCGCTAACCGACGGAATTTCAGGAAAATCGGTTGCTGCCATACCCATAATATCAAATGTGGCATCGTTACACTTAATATTGCAGTTTAATCGGTCATCAGCCGAAATTTCAACCTGCATACCGTTCATTTTTCTCAAAATTTCTGCCAGTAATCTAGCATTTATAACAATATCGCCTTCTTGTGTGCAATGAGCATAGATTTCTTTTTTCATACCCATTTCAAGATTATATGCTACAAGTGTAACCTTGCCCTGTTCAGCAGAGATAAGAATACCCTCTAAAACGGGCATACTTGTTTTTGCCCCAACTACGCTTTGAAGTTTAGAAACTGCTTCAAGCAATTTTGTGCGTTCAACAGAAAAAAGCATTTTTTTCCTCCTAAAAAAGAATTAATAAATAACAGTCATCATAAGTGCGGTTAAAAGTGTTAAAAACTAATCTAAAGCCAGTAATAAAGCGGTTTTAAGCTGTTAACACTATTTTTAATAAAAAGTGAATAAGTTGAATAAAAATTTTTTATTAACACCCGGTTTAATAACTTGGTTGTTAATTAAGGTTAAAAGTGTTAATAATTTGTTTGGCTGTTAACCCTTAAATTTTTAATAATATCTTCAACTAATTCCTTTTGATAAGGCTTGTCCTTTAAGAAATTTTCAATCTTATTAACGTTGTAAAGAACGGTTGTGTGGTCCTTACCGAATGCTTCGCCGATTTGTTTAAATGAAAGGTCGGTAGTTTCTCTTGCTATATACATCGCAACCTGACGTGCAAGAGCTAAAGAAGCAGTACGGCGGTTTGAAAGAATGTCACTAACAGATACGTTATAGGTTTTTGCAACTTCGTTAATAATGTTGTCAACCTTAATAGGTTCGGGCTTATCGTCGGTAATAATGTCCCTAATAATTGTTTGAATGGTCGAAAGGGAAGGACTGCGACCTTGAATTGACTGATAAGCTTGTATTTTCTTAATAACGCCTTCAAGCTGGCGTGTGTTTGATTTAATATGTTCAGCAATAAAATATGTTAAGCTTTCGTCAAGGCTTACCTTAAACTGTAATGCTTTTTTGTTAATAATACCAACCCTTGTTTCAAAGTCGGGTTGAGTAATGTCAGCAAACAAGCCACCTTCCAAACGGGAACGGATACGGTCGTCAAGGGTTTTAATTTCTCTCGGCGGGCGGTCAAGCGTTACAACAATTTGTTTGTTGTTTTGTTGTAAGGTGTTAAAGGTGTTAAAGAATTCTTCCTGTGTTTGTTCCTTACCTGCAATAAAGTGGATATCGTCGATTAAAAGGATATCAACGTTGCGGAACTTGTTGCGGAAGTCGTCAATAGTGCCAAGACCTAGCTTACCTTGTTGTAATGCCGCAATAAGCTGGTTTGTAAAATCTTCACCGCGAATAAATTCAATATTCTTGCGGGGAAACTTTTTACGCATGTGGTTTTTAATTGCAAGCATTAAGTGAGTTTTACCAACACCGGAAGGACCGTAAATTACAAGCGGGTTGTAAGCCGATTGCGGAATTTCGCTTTCGGCAACCGCTAAGGATGCGGCGTGGGCAAAACGGTTTGTTGAGCCTACAATAAAATTATCAAAAGTGAAAAAATCTTCAAAGGTAAGACCTTCGGAATATTTTTCAGCATTTAGTATTTCTTCTTCTTCATCGCGCATAATAACCTTAAAATCCATAGAAACACCTAAAACGGTTTTAATGCAGGATTTATAAAGTTCGGTATAGGTTTGTTCAATAATACCTTTTTTGTATTCGTCGTTGATAGAAGCGGTAAATTCGTTTTCGTTAAAGAAAACAGGTTTCAATTCCTTCAAAAAGCAATTAAATGCAATGTCCGAAATAGACTTTTTACATTCGTCGCAAATTGCTTCCCAAATCTCATTTAATGGATTTTGAGACAAATTTTTCAACTCCAGTTTTATATTATTTTTGCTATTATATAATATATCTATAATAGTATATCATATATAGCAAATTTATGCAAGTTTTTTAATTTGAAAGGTGGATAATTTTGAGCTATCGCACTGACCTTGCAATAGAGTTTCAAAAAAACGCTGAAAAAGCTTATGAAAATCGGCAAAAAATAGGTAAAATAGAGGTTGTTTTTCACACCTTGGAGGAAAATAACGAATATAACAAACCAAGGGGAAAATATGCCACCGTAAAACTTGGAAAAATTGATTTATTAACCGATTTTGAAGATGCCGAAAATGCTATAATTTCATGCCTTAGAACCCTTGTTGGAAAAGATAAAAATAATATACTTGTGGTAGGTCTTGGTAACAACGAAATTATAAGTGATTCGGTTGGTCCTTTCACAACTAAAAGAATACTTGCAACCCGCCATATAGCAGGTAGTTTTGCCGAAAAAATAGGTCTTAAAAACCTAAAGGGAGTAGCCGTTTTAACCCCAAACGTTTTGGGTAAAACAGGCATAGAAGCCGCCGAAACGGTGGCCGCCGTGGTTAAACAAATTAAGCCGCAAGCGGTAATAGTTATAGATGCTTTGTGCGCTAATACGGTTAAAAATTTGTTTTCGGTAATTCAACTTACCGATAGTGGAATTTCGCCTGGTTCGGGGGTAAAAAATGCCCGAAAAGAGCTAAGCCAAGCTACCTTGGGTGTGCCTACGGTTGCAATAGGCGTTCCCACCGTGGTAGAAGCAAAAACCGTTGCGAGCGAGCTTTCAAAAACAAGTGTGGAACAAAGCTTTGATTTACTTCTTACCCCAAAAGAAACTGACCTTCTTTGTGAAAGGGTAAGCGAGCTTTTAGCTTCGGCGCTTAACGTATTTTTACAGCCTGATATTGATAAAGAAATTATCCTTTCGTTAGTCTAAAGTAATTTAAAACCGCATAACATAATTAAGAGGTGAATGTTATGTGCAAATACTTTTCTCATATAAGGCTTATAATTTGCTATGCGCTGTGTGTTTTCTTTTTGTTTTACTCCTTTTTCGGTGTATTAACATTTAACCACAATTTTAAACCGACATTCACCGACATCTTTTCAGAAAACAGCGAAAATGAGCCCTTAAAACCGACAACTTTTCAAGAAAACACTCAAAGTGAGCAAAAAAACACCTCATCTGAAGCAAAAAAAGAGGTTTCGAGTAATACCTCTTCTAAAAAACAAAATTCCAGCATAACTGCCGGAACCCAAGCAATTAAAGGTAAGGTTGTAACGCGGTATATTTCGCCCTATAAGGCGCCTAGTTCTTATAACAACGTTTATTTAAAAAATAACACAGGAATTAGTATTGATATAAAGTCATTACTAAACAAAAATCTTAATATTAAAATCACAAAAAACAGTTCTCCTCAGGTGCTTATAATGCACACCCACACAACCGAAACCTTTATGGAAAAGGACGAAAAATACTATACCGAAGATTTTAATTCCCGCAGCCGTGATAACACTAAAAATATGGCTAAAATAGGGGATATTATAGCCCAAAAATTGAATAAAAACGGCATTAAAACCATTCACGATAAAACCCAGCACGACTACCCCGAATACACGGGGAGTTACGGCCGTGCGGCTAAAACTATTGAATATTATTTAAAGAAATATCCAAGCATTAAAATAGTGCTTGATTTACACCGCGACGCCGTTTCAACCGATGACGGAAAGGCAAAATTAGTTACCAAAATAGGCGGTAAAAACGCCGCTCAGGTAATGCTTGTTATGGGTTCTCAAACAGGGGGTATTACAGGTCACCCAAACTGGAAAGAAAATTTATCTTTGGCTATAAAATTGCAACAAACGATGGAGGCAAAATACCCAACACTTGCGCGGCCTTTAATGCTTGCATCTAAAAAATATAACCAAAATTTAAGCAAAGGCTCACTTCTTATAGAATTTGGTACCGACGTTAATACACTTGATGAAGCCTGCTATTCGGCCGAGCTTGTCGGCGATTCGCTAGTAAGCCTTTTGAATACTTTAAAATAGGGGAAAATAATGGATTTTTTAAGAAAAATGATGATATCTTTTATGATTACAAGCTGTATTTTGTTCGGCTTTTTTGCGGTTTGTAAGGCTTATGAGGGTATAAGAAAAATAGGCTTCGGCGAATACCGAAGCGCTATTGAAATTGAAAACGGAAAATTTAAATTTTTTGATTTTGAGTTGTAAAAAAAGGAACGACATTTGTCGTTCCTTCATTTTTAATGTATTTTAAGTTTTTCGGCAATTTTAAGCATTTTTTCTTTATCAACCTTTAAAACCTTGCGGTCGTAACTTAAAAGCCCGTTGGTTTCGTCTTCTACGTCGGAAACTTGGGTGTAAACGCTGGCGCAAAGACCTTTTTCCACAAGCGGTATAACCTCGTTGTTATAAAGCTTTTCAAGGGCGTCCATAAAGTCGCCTTGTTCCTTAAAAAAGCGGTAGCCGTAGGTATCGTGCGGGTTCATTACGTGACCTTCAGGTTTGTAAGAATATCCCCCAAATTCCGATAAAACAATCGGTGTGTCGCTTTCTTTAAGTTTTATAGGTTTAAAATAAACGTGTTCGCTTTCAACGTCGCTCTTTTTTTGTTTAAACCATCCCGAAGTGGTGTCAATAATGCGACTATTATCGAGTTTTTTCGCAAAATCATACATATTTGCGCTGTCAAATTGACCCCAACCCTCGTTGAAGACCGTCCAATAAACAATCGACGGATGGTTATAAAGGGTGTTAACGGTAGCAGTTGCGCCGTCGCAAAATGCCTTGCGGTGTTCTTTGTTGGTGTGTAAAATTTTGTCGGGGAACTTTTTCATACCAACAGTCGGCAAAGCGGTATCACGGAAGAATGAATAACTGCCGTTATTGATAAAATCTTGGAAAACCGCCATTCCGTAAATATCGCAATAGTAATAAAACAACTCCGGCTCAACCTTAATGTGTTTGCGAAGCATATTAAATCCGCACTCTTTCATTGAAAGAATGTCGTTTTTAAATTCTTGCGGGTCGGCAGGGGTAAAAATACCGTCGGGGAAGTAGCCTTGGTCCAAAAGACCGTGAAAAAAGTAGGGCTTGCCGTTAAGACAAAGGCGGGGAATACCGTCCACAATCTTGCTTTCAATTTTTCTAAAGGCTAGGTAAGAATCAACCTTGTCTTCGCCTGCTTCTACTGTGAAATAATAAATATTTGGCGCTTCGGGTGACCATAAAAGCGGATTTTCGAGTTTTATTTCGGCTTTTGAATCTTTAATTTCAAATTTGTGTTCGCCAAGGGTTAAAATGCCCTCGGTAGCGCCGTTTATAAATACCGTAGCCGATTTATCGTCACAGTCAATTTTAATTGATTTAATATATTCTTTCGGCACACTTTCAATCCAAACGGTAGCCCAAATGCCTGAAACGGGGGTGTACCACATACCTCCGCGATTGTGTTTTTGCTTTCCGTAAGGGAATTTTTGCTCGTCAAGATTGTCCTTACAAACAACCAATATTGTGTTTTTTTCCTTCAAAAATTCGGTAATATCAAGGGTAAAAGGCTCGTAACCGCCTTCGTGGTAGCCAACCTTTTGTTCGTTTACAAAAACGGTACAAATTTGGTCAACCGCGCCGAAGTTGAGTAAAATTCTGCCCTTGTTAAAGCCGTCGGGTAGGGTAAATTCCTTTTTATATATAAGGTAATCGCTATCGGGAATAAGTCGGTTAATCCCCGACAATGCGGATTGCGGACAAAACGGAACGGTAATTTTTTCGGTAAAATCACAGGGTATTTCGCCCGTTTTATTGGTGCAAAAATCCCACTCGCCGTTAAGGCACAAAAACGAATCACGCTTAAATTGCGGGCGGGGGTAAACGTCCCAATTTTTAATATCAAAATTTTCGCCTTTTTTGGTAAAAAGGGTTACAAGTTGCTTTACTTTTTTCAAGTTTTCCCTTCTCCTTTAAAAATATTTTTAAAATTAAAAAAGTTTATGGAATACTTTTGTTCGCTGTAAAGACTTATCTTACCCGAACAAATAAATACAATCAAAACAGCAGGGATAAAGTAGAAAAATCCTACGCCTGAAAATAGTTCAAGGCTTAAACAAATCGAAGCCAAAGGGCAATCGGTAACACCGCAAAAAAGTAAAATCATACCCATAGCCGCGCCAAAAGCGGTCGGCATTCCAATTAAATCGGCAATAAGCGCGCCAAAGGTTGCACCGATAAATAAGGTTGGCACAATTTCGCCGCCTTTAAACCCTGCCGATACGGCAATACAGGTAAAAATAAGCTTTAAAGC
>JAZRBQ010000108.1:0-3592 GCA_045635145.1 Acutalibacteraceae bacterium
TCAAAAGGCTTACGGCAAATTTGACGGCATCGTAATAAACCCCGCCGCATACACCCACACAAGTATTGCAACTTTAGATGCCGTAAAATCGGCTAATATCCCCACGGTTGAAGTGCATATTTCCAAGGTGGAAGAAAGAGAAGATTTCAGACAAATAAGCTACGTCCGTTTGGCTTGCGTAAAAACAATTACAGGTCACGGCACTGACGGTTATATTGAAGCAATAGATTTTTTAAAGGAATTATAATATGATTGCAAAATTCACTAAATGCACCTTAAACGGTACTATAGCAGCGCCGCCATCAAAAAGTATGGCGCACCGCTATTTAATAGGTGCAGCATTATCAAAACAAAATTGTGTTATTTCGGGTATGGATTACAGCGAAGATATACTTGCCACTATCGACTGCCTAAAAGCTCTTGGTTGTGAAATCAAAACCGAAAATGATACTATATATATAAATCCCCAACGCTTTATGACGGCTAAAAATCCGTTTTTACACTGTCGCGAAAGTGGTAGTACATTGCGATTTTTTATTCCCCTTTGCCTAACTTTAGGCAAAGAAGTTACTTTAACCGGCAGTAAACGTCTTTTTGAGCGTCCGCTAGATGTTTACCAAAAAATTTGCAAGGAAAATAACTTTATTTTTACCAAAAACGATGATAAATTAACCCTTTGCGGCAATCTTACAAGCGGTGTTTATGAGGTTGACGGCAATATAAGTAGCCAGTTTACAACAGGACTTATTTTTGCCTTTGTGCATTTGGGCGAAAACGCCGAAATTAAAATTATCCCCCCGTTTGAAAGTCGCTCTTACATTAACCTTACAATAGAAGCCCTTACACAATTCGGCGCTAAAGTAAAATTCACAGACGATTTTACAATCAGTATTAAAAAATCCACCCTTAAAGCCTTTTGCGGCAAGATTGAAGGCGACTATTCCAATGCGGCTTTCCTTGATGCATTTAATTTTTTAGGCTCGGATATCAAGGTGCAAAACCTTAATGAAAACAGTCTTCAAGGCGACAAAATCTATCTAGATTATTTTAAGAAAATCGAAAACGGCACTCCCACCCTTGATATTACCAATTGCCCCGATTTAGCACCTGTACTGATTGCCTTGGCATCGCTAAAAAACGGTGCTACGCTAACAGGCACAAACCGACTAAAAACCAAAGAAAGCGACCGCGGCAACGCAATGCACGAAGAACTTGGGAAGCTCGGCGGCGGACTTTTATTTGGCGATAATATTATAACTATACCAAAGCAAGCCCTTCACACCGGCGGCCCCCGACTTTACGGACACAACGACCACCGTATAGTTATGGCGCTGTCACTCATTTTAAGCCAACTAGGCGGTGAAATTGACGGTGCCGAAGCGGTTAAAAAAAGCTATCCCAACTTTTTTACCGATATAAAATCACTAAAAGCAAAGGTTGAACTAGCATGATAGTTGACGTAAGTAAAAAAATACTTATAGTAGGTCTTGGTCTTTTGGGCGGTAGTTATGCAAGAGTTTTAAAACGATTTGGTTTTCACATAAGTGCCATTACCAAAGAACAGTCCTCTATCGATTATGCATTAAAAGAACAAATTATTGACGAAGGCTCGGTAGAACTCAGCAAAAAAATAATTGGTGAAGCCGACATTGTGATTTTCGCGCTTTATCCCCACGTTTTTGTGGAATGGATAGAACAAAATCAGTCGCTTTTAAAAAGCGGTGCCATTATAACCGACGTTACAGGTGTAAAACGAAGCATTGTTTATAAAATTCAGGATATGCTGCGCGACGACGTCGAATTTATAGCCGCTCACCCAATGGCAGGGCGCGAAGTTTCGGGCGTAGAAAACAGCACCGATAAAATTTTTCAAGGCGCGAACTATATCGTAACGCCAACTGATAAAAACACTCCCGAAGCAATAAACACCTGTATGGAGCTTGGTCGTCTTCTCGGCTTTTCTAACGTTACTACACTCTCGCCCGAAGAACACGACGAAATGATAGGCTTCTTATCTCAGCTTACCCACTGTATCGCCATTACCCTTATGACCTGTAATGATAAGGAAAATATGGAAAAATTCACGGGTGACTCATTTAGGGATTTAACACGTATTGCCCGCATCAACGACCTTATGTGGAGTGAATTATTTGTAGCAAACAAAGATGCGCTACTAGAGCAAATGGATTTATTTATTAATAAATTCAATGAGCTTAAAACTATGCTCGAAACGGAAGACGTCGATTCAATGAGAGAAATGATGCGTCATTCAACTAAACGCCGAGCATTATTTGATAAACAGTAATTTAGGAGGCAAAACTCATGAATATGAATTTCAAACATAAATTACCTATTCCGATGGAAATCAAAGAAAAATATCCCATCACGCACGAACTTGCAACCCTTAAAAACAAACGTGATATCGAAATCAAGAACATTTTTGAAGGTAAAGACGAGCGCTTTATTTTGGTTATCGGTCCCTGCTCTGCCGATAAAGACGATAGTGTAATCGACTATATTTCTCGTCTTAGAACCGTGCAGGATAAAGTGGAGGACAAAATCCTTATTATCCCCCGTATCTACACCAACAAGCCCCGTACCACAGGCGACGGCTACAAGGGTATGCTTCACCAACCCGACCCCAACAAAAGCGAAGATATGCTTAAAGGCGTGGTTGCAATTCGTAATTTACATCTTCGCGCTATGAAAGAAACCGGTTTTACCTGCGCTGACGAGATGCTCTACCCTGAAAATCACAGATACTTGTCAGACCTTTTATCATACGTTGCAATCGGTGCACGATCGGTAGAAGACCAACAACACCGTCTGACAGCCAGCGGTCTTGATATCCCTGTTGGTATGAAAAACCCGACTGCAGGCGATATTTCGGTTATGATGAACTCTATTACCGCGGCGCGGCATGCCCACACATTTATTTATAGAGGTTGGGAAGTAGAAAGCCACGGCAACCCCCACGCTCACGCTATTTTACGCGGATACGTTAATAAGCACGGTCAATCAATGCCTAACTACCACTACGAAGACCTTATTCATTTGTCTGAAATTTACGAAAAATCAGGTCTTTCAAACCCCGCGGTTATCATTGACACAAACCACGCAAACTCGGGCAAAAAATGGTACGAACAACCCCGTATCGCTAAAGAAATTCTTCATTCTTGCCGCCACTCAGCAGATATTAAAAAGCTTGTTAAGGGTCTTATGATTGAAAGTTACATTGAAGACGGCGCCCAAAAGGCAGAAGAAAACATCTACGGCAAATCTATTACCGACCCCTGTCTTGGTTGGGAAAAAACCGAAAAACTCATATACGATTTAGCAGAAATTCTTTAATTTTAAATTCACAAACGGCAGTAAGGATTTTTTCCTACTGCCGTTTTAAAATATAGCCAAAAAATTGTGCATTGTTTTAACAATTCTATTGCAATTTGCCATCAAAAAAGTTATAATAAATTGAATACTTATTATTCAGTTTATGGTTTGCCTTTAAACTAAAAACAAATCGTTTAATGCATAAATTAAAACCGAATTCAAACCATAAATATAATATTTCATAAGGAAGGTAATTCTTGAT
>JAZRBQ010000109.1:0-5154 GCA_045635145.1 Acutalibacteraceae bacterium
GCCTGATACGCCCAAAACGCCTGACTTCTTGTTGCAGATAGAGTCGATATCAGCAAATGTTAGACCCTCTTTTTCTGCAATGTAAGTAAGAGCAGAAGGATCGAGTGTTCCTGAACGTGTGCCCATCATAAAGCCATCAAGT
Organism: Acutalibacteraceae bacterium; assembly: GCA_045635145.1. Lineage (GTDB taxonomy): Bacteria > Bacillota > Clostridia > Oscillospirales > Acutalibacteraceae > UBA737. The sequence continues at coordinate 143 of JAZRBQ010000109.1, forward strand.
GGAGTAAAGCCCATTGATGTATCGTAGCACTTACCATCCTTAACAGCGGTAATAGAACAGCCGTTACCTAAGTGACAGGTGATAATCTTCATATCTTTTCTATCTTTGCCCATAACCTCTGCCAAGCGGTTAGATACAAAGTCATGGCTTGTACCGTGTGCGCCATACTTACGAACGTCATATTTTTCATAATATTCGTAAGGAAGAGCAAACATATAAACATGCTCAGGCATTGTTTGGTGGAAAGAGGTATCAAATACTGCAACCTGTGGCTTTTCTTCGCCGAAGGTTTTAATGCAAGCTCTGATAGCTAAAACGTGAGCAGGGTTGTGCAAAGGTGCTAAAGCGCCTAAATCGTCAATGTCCTGCAAAGCCTTGGGTGTAATAAGGCAACTGCCCTTGAAAATTGCACCGCCTTGCACTATACGGTGACCGATAGCCGAAACTTCATCAAAAGAATCGATAACCTTTGCGTCCGACTTTGTAAGAGCATAAACTACAGCTTCAAAAGCTTCGGTATGGGTGGGCATTGCGGTATCAGCCGCATATACTCTACCATCAGCGGCGGTATGCTTAATAGCGCCCGAAACACCGATTCTTTCACAAAGACCTTTAGCTAAAACCTGTTCGTTTTCCATATCAATAAGTTGATATTTGAGTGATGAACTACCTGCGTTAACAACGAAAATTTTCATAACCTTTTCCTCCTGAAAAAAATATTGAACTAAAGCATAAACTATGGTATTATATTAAATATTATAATACTATATTTTTATAGGTTTTTCAAGTTTTTTTGAAAAGAAGTGATAATTTGTCTATTGTTGGCATAATTGCCGAATTTAACCCCCTGCACAATGGTCATAAATTACTAATAAATGAAGCCAAAAAACTGGGCACAGTGGTATGCGTTATAAGCGGCAATTTTGTTCAGCGCGGCGACACCGCCATTTTCGAAAAACAGCTTCGGTGCGAAGCGGCACTAAAATGCGGTGCAGATTTAGTTATTGAAATGCCTGTTTGCTATTCAATGTCAACCGCACAAAGCTTTGCTACGGCAGGCGTCGCTCTGCTTAACGCCATCGGTTGCGATACCTTGATGTTCGGTAGCGAAATCGGCAAAACCGAATCTTTAATTAAAGCTGCCAAAATTTTAGAAAGCGAAGATTTTTCAAAAAAACTTCCCCTTTATTTAGAGCAAGGCTTAACCTTCGCCAAGGCACGTCAGCTTGCCGCCGAAGATTTAGGGGTAGAAAAAAATATTCTAGATGGTGCTAACAACAATTTGGGTATCGAATACATCCTTGCAGCAAGGCAAATTAATCCCAATTTAACCTTTAAAACGGTGAAGCGTTTGGGTGCTATGCACGACAGTCTTGAGCGCGATAACGATTTTGTAAGCGCCACCCTTTTGCGCCAAAAAATCAAGCAAAACGATATGGATTTTTGCCGAAAATATTTACCGCAAGAAACTGTCAATTTAATTGAAAATGCCGATTATTCGGATATAAACCGTATTGAAAAATCTATTCTTTCGGTTTTAAGAAGCAAAGCCAAAGCCCAACTTTCCAATTTGCCCGATTTAAGCGAAGGCATTGAAAATAAGCTGTATAATTCTATAAAACTTGCAACGGGGCTTGAAATGTTGTATAATGATATGAAGGTTAAACGTTATACCATGGCGCGAATACGCCGACTTGTGCTTTCGGCATTTATTGGTATTGATGAAACCCGATTTTCAAAAATTCCACCGTATTTGCGGATTTTAGGCTTTAGCAAAGCAGGTGAAGACGTCATTAAACAAAATGCTAAATCTTCGCCCATGCCTGTTTGCTTGCGCGCAGCGGAAATTGAAGGGTTGAATCCACAAGCACAGTACGTATTTGAAACCGAATCACGCGCCACCGATTTATATGCATTATCGTTTGAAAAACCACTCACTTGCGGACTTGAATACACAAGAAAAATTACAAAAATTTAAAACTTTGGTAATAATTAGAAGTTAAAATATATTTACGAAAGAAGGGGTAAGATGTCTATTAAAACAGAAAACAATACCTTTGACACACAAATCGAAAAATACTCACAACTTTGCTATGATAACTGTAGGATTGATCCCGAACTCAACATCAAGCACAAGGTTTACAGGGGTCTTCGTGACCTTAACGGTAAAGGTGTTTTAACAGGCCTTACCGAAATTTCGGACGTTATTGCTCGCAAAGAAGTTGACGGCAAAGAAATTTACTGCCCTGGCGAGCTTTATTACCGCGGTTATGACGTTAAGAAAATTGTTGCCGATTTTACAAGCCAAAATCGTTTTGGTTTTGAAGAAATTACCTATTTGCTACTTTTTGGCGAACTTCCCAACGACGAACAATTAGCCGCTTTCAGAACCGATATTTCATCCTTACGCCCTTTGCCTAACAACTTTGTGCGCGACGTTATTATGAAGGCTCCTTCAGCCGATATGATGAACTCATTGGCTCGTAGTGTTCTAACCCTTTATTCTTACGATAAAAAGGCTGATGATACATCTATCCCCAACCTTTTGCGTCAATGCTTAACCCTGATTGCCCGTTTCCCATCATTAGCGGTTTACGGCTATCACGCGCATATGTACCACTCAAAGCAAACCGATAGTTTCTTTATTCACGCTCCAAGGCCTGAACTTTCAACCGCCGAAAATATTCTTTATATGCTCCGCGAAGACGGTCAATACACCGCTTTAGAGGCTAAGGTGCTTGATATGGCGCTTGTACTCCACGCTGAGCACGGCGGCGGTAACAACTCCACCTTTACCACCCACGTTGTATCTTCTTCAGGTACCGATACCTATTCAGCCATTGCGGCGGCTTTAGGCTCGCTTAAGGGCCCCAAGCACGGCGGCGCAAACCTAAAGGTTTCGGCTATGTTCGAAGATATTAAGTCAAACATTAAAGATTGGGAAGACGACGAAGAAGTAACCGCATATATCGACAAGATTGTTAAAAAAGAAGCTTTCGACAAAACAGGTCTTGTTTACGGTATCGGCCACGCGATTTACTCCTATTCTGACCCACGTGCGCAGGTTTTCAAGGGTTACGTTGAAACGCTTTCTGCCGAAAAAGGTCTTAGTAAGGAATTCGCCCTTTATTCCAAGGTTGAAGAAATTGCCCCCAAGCTTATTTCTAAACAACGCAAGATGTATAAGGGTGTTAGCGCAAACGTCGATTTTTACAGCGGTTTTTGTTACGATATGTTAAATCTTCCGCGTGAACTTTTCACTCCCCTTTTCGCCATTGCGCGTATTTCGGGTTGGTCAGCACACCGTGTTGAAGAAATTTTGAACGCAGGTAAAATTATTCGTCCTGCATATATGGCAGTACAACCCCATAGAGAGTATATCCCTATGGAGAAGCGCTAATATGAAAAAATTTAAAATCAAAAACTTTCTTATGCTCACCCTTGCAGGAATTATAAATGCAATCGGTGTTACTATGTTTTTATCCCCTGTAAAGCTTTACGACAGCGGTATTTCGGGCACTTCGATGCTTTTATCACAAATAACACCCGAATATTTAACCCTTTCGATTTTTCTCGTAGCTTTAAATATCCCGCTTTTTCTTTACGGTCTTAAAAAACAAGGGATAAAATTCACCGTTTACGCTATTTACACCGTTTGTATTTATTCGGTTGCCGCTTGGCTTATAACCGATATTTTGCCCGTGGATGTAAGTTTTTCTTCCCCGCTTGCAGGCGAAGATTTACTGCTATGCGCACTTTTCGGTGGTCTGATTTCGGGTGTAGGCAGCGGTCTTGCCATCCGCTTTGGCGGTGCTATGGACGGTATTGAAGTTATGGCGGTTATTTTTGCAAAGCGCCTTAACATCACGGTTGGCACCTTTGTAATGATATACAACGTTATTTTGTATATTTGCTGCGGTATCGCAATTCACAGCTGGATTTTGCCCCTTTACTCGATTGTAACCTACGCCGCAGGAATTAAGACTATCGACTTTATTGTAGAAGGTCTTGACCGTTCGAAAGCGGCTATGATTATAACCGTTTGCCCCGATGAAGTATCGAAGGCATTAGCCGAAGAATTCGGCACGTCGCCCACAAGAATTTCGGCAATCGGCGGATATTCGGGCACCGAAAAAACAATGGTTTACTTTGTTTTAAACCGTTTCCAAATCGCTAAAATGAAGGACATCGTCCACGAAGCCGACGCTACGGCGTATATCACAATCAGCGAAGTCGCCGATGTGTTCAAATCGAATATATAACAAAATCCGATGCTTAGGCGTTGTACTTTTAAGGACAGTAAAAAAGCTACGTAGAAAATTTCTACGTAGCTTTTCAATTGCATTAGTCTTCTAATTTATAGAAAAAATCGAAATCAAAAAACTCACAATCATTCATATTTGAAATTTGTGCCGCCATAATGTCAAATAAATATTTTATATCATTAATATTCGAACCAGTGCCAATTTTTTCTTCTATATATTCGCAAGGAGTGCGGCCTAAACGCTTTTCAAAAGCGGTAACGAAATTATCTATTCCATGTGCGTTTTTTATATTCGTTGAATTTAACATATTATTTCTCCCAATCATTACAAAGTATATAATCTATACTAACACCAAAATATTTAGACAATAATTTTAGCGTCTTATTATCTGGTTCTCGTTCACATCTTTCGTAACGAGAATATGTATTTGCTGAATATCCTATTGCTTGCGCCACCATATCTTGTGTGACACCTTTCATTTCTCGCAACTCTTTAAGTCTCATCATCGTTCTCCCACTCCAAAATATCACACAACATGCCATATGCAACATCTTTTTTGCCATACTTCTTGGATGAATAAGTATCTTCCCAATAGTAATCAATCCCATCTACGTGACATGAACATTTCCATATTGGATTTCCGTCTTCATCATGTTTTTCAACAAAATTATATTTGGGCTCTCCTATATATCCTTTTTGATATAGCTCTTGAAGCTGGTTGATAGCCCTATCAAAATCAGGTTCACC
>JAZRBQ010000110.1:0-4053 GCA_045635145.1 Acutalibacteraceae bacterium
TTAAATTTATGGGTGTCGGTACCCAAAAAGCCGCCGAAGAACTAAATAGTTTATTCCCAAATGCCCGTATTTTACGCCTTGATGCCGACAGTACGATGACAAGGGATTCATATTCCACATACTTAAACGCTTTTGCCAAGGGCGAATATGACATTCTATTGGGTACACAAATGGTCGCCAAGGGACTTGACTTTCCAAACGTAACTTTGGTTGGTGTTCTAAGTGCCGATACTGCACTTTACAGTGAAGATTTTCGAAGTTTTGAAAAGACCTTTTCGCTGCTTACACAAGTGGTGGGGCGCGCAGGCAGGGGAGAAAGCGGAGGCAAAGCTATTATTCAAACCACTAATCCTGATAACAGTATTATTGCACTTGCAAAAGATCAGGATTATGAAGGTTTTTACAATAACGAAATTTTAACCCGTAAGCTACTTACTTATCCACCATATTGCGATTTAGCGGTTGTTTGTGTTCAATCGGCCTTTCGTGAAGAGGCTGTTAGTGCAATAAATAACATTTTTAACAAAATACGGGAAAAAATAAATGATGAATATAAAGACGTAAAGGTTATTATTTTAGGCCCTGCGCCGTCGGGTGTAGTTAAGCTTCATAACCGTTACAGATTCAGAATGATTATAAAATGCAAGAACAATAAAAGATTTAGGGCAATGCTTAAGGAAGCTACAAACGTTAAATTACAAAAAGACGTTTCCGTAAGTGTTGATATCAATCCCGAAACAATTACTTAGGAGTGAAATTATGGCTATAAGAAATATTGTTACCTTGGGTGACGATGTTTTGCGTAAAACTTGTCGCAGTCAATTAACGTTTGACGAACGTTTATGGACTGTACTTGACGATATGAAAGACACAATGTATAAGGCAGAGGGCGTTGGTCTTGCCGCACCGCAAATTGGTATTTTAAGAAGATACTGTGTGATTGATGTCGGCGAAGGCATAATTGAACTTATCAACCCGGTCATTACTGCAACCGAAGGTAAGCAAACCGACTTGGAAGGTTGTTTATCGTTGCCGGGTAAATCAGCCGAAGTTACACGTCCTTTTAAGGTTACAGTTCGTGCTCAAAATAGAAATGGCGAAAACTTTACAGTAACAGGTGAAGGTCTTTTGGCACGAGCCTTGTGTCACGAAATCGACCATCTTGACGGTGTGCTTTATATTGATAGAGCTAATAAGGGTAAATAATATGAAAATAGTTTTTATGGGTACACCCGATTATGCCGAAAAAACTCTTGAAGCATTACTTGCTACCGAACACGAAATTGCGGCGGTATTTTGCCAGCCCGATAAGCCTGTTGGAAGAAAACAAATATTAACTCCGCCACCTGTTAAGGTATTGGCTGAAAAAAACTATATCCCTGTTTATCAGCCTAAATCTTTAAGAACAGGGGAAGCTTATGATATTTTAAAAGATATAAACCCCGATGTGATTGTTGTAGTGGCATACGGTAAAATTTTACCAAAAGAAATTTTAGATTTGCCAAAATTCGGTTGTGTAAACGGTCACGCATCCATTTTACCAAAATACCGTGGTGCTTCGCCTATACAATGGTGTATCGTTCAAGGTGAGCGTGAAACCGGTGTTACCACTATGCTTATGGATGAAGGTATGGACACGGGCGATATTTTAGAAGTTGCGAAGGTTCAAATTGGCGAAGATGAAACCGCTGAAGAACTTTTCGAACGTCTTTCACATCTTTCCGCTGATTTGATGCTTTCTACCCTTGAGAAGTTAGAAAAAGGCGAAATTACCCCAATTAAACAAATGGGTGAAGCAACTTACGCGCCAATTATTAAAAAAGAGATGGCACAGCTTGATTTTTCGCTTAATTCGGCACAAATTCACAACGCTGTTAGAGGTTATTATTCTTGGCCGTGCGCTTTTTTCTTCCTTGACGGAAAGCGCATTAAGGTTATAAAAACTAAAATTGGCGGCAAGACCAATCAAAATAGCGCTACAGTTATTGGTAATACCGATAATTTGGTTATTGCTTGCGGCGGTGGTACTTCAATCGAAATTTTGGAACTCCAACCTGAAGGCTCAAAGCAAATGACTGCAAAACAATTCCTTTGTGGTAAAAACATTCCTTTAGGCAAGGTTGTTGGTGAATAATATGGTCAATGCTCGTAAAACGGCAGTTAATATTCTTCAAATAATCAATTCAAAAGCCGCTTATTCAAATTTAACTCTCAATTCTTATTTTAAGGATTTAGAAATTTCTTCGCAGGATAAAGCTTTTGTTACAGCTTTGGTTTATGGTGTTCTTGAGCGTAAAATCACTCTTGATTGCGTGTTAAAACGTTTTATTAAAACTCCACTTAAAAAGGTGCAACCATTTACTTTGGAAGTTTTGCGCGTAACACTTTACCAAATTATGTTTATGGATAAAATCCCCGATAGTGCAGCGGTAAATGAAGCGGTAAAACTTGTGAAAAAATCAAAAGAAAGCCGAAATTCCGGTTTTGTTAATGCGGTTCTTCGCAACGTTTTAAGGGAAGAATCACTTTTACCTACTGGCGATTCTGTAAATGATTTAAGTGTAATTTATTCCTGCCCTAAAGAGATAATAAATTCATTTATCGAAGATTTTGGAGTAGATGATACAAAACAAATTTTAGAGCATAGCCTAAAACCCGCAAAACTTACGGTAAGGGTAAATACCTTAAAGACCGATATTAATTCATTTAAAGAAAAAATCGGCGTCGAAACAACCGATTGCGAACCGCAAGGCGCATTAGTTTTGAACAAAGGTATTGACATTTCTAATAATTCTCTATTCAACGATGGATTTTTTCACGTTCAAGATTCAGCTTCGCAAAAAGTTGTGTCAATTTTGAATCCTGTATTCAATAACCGCGTGCTAGATATGTGTGCAGCCCCCGGTGGCAAAAGCTTTTCTATGGCGATTTTAATGCAAAATCAGGGCGAGATTATCTCGTGTGATTTATATGAACACAAATGTAGGTTGATTGAAGCAGGTGCTGAACGTTTAGGACTTAGTATAATAAAACCACAGGTGCTTGATGCTACTGTTTTTGATGAAACTTTAGGTCAATTTGATTGTATTTTATGCGACGTACCCTGTTCGGGACTTGGTATAATCGGACGCAAGCCCGAAATTAAGTATAAAGATTTTAGCGAATTTGATAATTTACCCGAAATACAATATAAAATACTTTCAAATGCGAAAAATTATCTAAAATCAGGCGGAAAACTTATGTATTCAACCTGTACTTTAAGAAAAGCTGAAAATAATGATATTGTGTCTCGATTTTTGGCTGAAAATTCTGACTTTTCGTTGGAATATAGTCACACCTTTATGCCACATAAAGATAATACCGACGGTTTCTTTTGTGCTTTATTAATTAAAAATTAAAGAAAGGGGGATTCATTTGGAAAAAATTGATATTTGCTCTTATGATTTGGACGAATTGACGGCTTTTTTGGAAAGCTTGTCACAGCCGAAGTACCGTGCGAAGCAAATTTATAAATGGTTGCAGCAGGGAATAGATGATTTTGACCAAATGACAAATATCCCGCTTTCGCTTCGTGATATATTGCGTGAAAAATGTTATCTTGCTACCGTTAAAATTGTTAGAAGGTTAGCATCACGCATTGATGAAACTGTAAAATATGTTTATGAGCTATATGACGGCGAATATATTGAATCGGTGCTTATGAAGTATGAACACGGTTATACTGTTTGTATTTCAACACAGGTAGGGTGCCGAATGGGATGTTCGTTTTGTGCTTCGGGCATTGACGGACTTTGCCGAAATTTAACGCCGTCTGAGATGTTGGCTCAAATTACAAAAGCCCAAAACGACAACAATATCCGTATAAGTAACGTTGTAATGATGGGTATGGGTGAGCCACTTGATAATTTTGAAAATTCGGTTAAATTTTTAAAACTGGTATCAAGTGATGATGGACTCAATATCGGTCTTCGCCATATTTCACTCTCAACATCGGGTGTAGTAAGCGGAATTAATAGGTTGGCTGAATATAATTTTCCGATAACCCTTTCAATT
>JAZRBQ010000111.1:0-10066 GCA_045635145.1 Acutalibacteraceae bacterium
CAAAACAAGAAAATCCATAAGCAAGCTTACATCAAATCAGCGTTTTACTCCGTTCGACTTGCATGTGTTAGGCACGCCGCCAGCGTTCGTCCTGAGCCAGGATCAAACTCTCTAAAATATCTATTCTTAACACCGAAGTGTTAAAATCTTTTAGATAAGCTTAAAGCTCATTTATTCGAACAATGCTGACGCATTATTCTGTCCTTCAATACTTTTAAAGTACTTGACTTTTCTCTCGATTTCTCTTAAGAATTGTCGGGTCCTTATTATTGTCGTTGTTTAATTTTCAAGGTTCGTTTGCGGCCCGTTCCTCACAGGCGCTAGAGTATAATACCACACCATACCCCTTTTGTCAACACTTTTTTAAAACTTTTTTTAAAAAAATTTCAAACTTTTTTTGCAACACAATATCTTGGGGTTAAGTGCTATATACAACCACATTTTTACATAAAAATAAGGGGACGAAAAAGTCCCCTTATATATAATATATATGTAACAATGGTAGTAATTATCCTAAAATTACTATACCTGCAATTACAAGCGCGATAACGGCGTAATGCTTCCAAGACACCTTTTCTTTTAAGAAAATTCTGCTCCAAAGGACTGAAATTGCACAGTAAGCCGAGATAATAACCATACCTTCAGAGAAATCGCTAAACATAACGGCCATATAGAATACCTGACCGATAGTTTCGCATATGCCGCCGAGCATAAGGTTTTTATTGCCTTTTAATACAACGTCCTTCTTAACCGCTTTAAGCCATATGAAAGCAAACACCGCAAGAATAAAGAAGGTTAATTCGAAAGCTGAGTTTGCAGCATAGTCGCTGAGTTCGATACCTGTCTTACCGATAAACCAATCAGAGAAAAGGAATTCGTCGCCAACGGTACCAAGCGCATCTATAATAAGGTATGATATAGGAAGCAAGAACGCGAGAATACTTTTAGCGTATTTGCGGTTTGCTTTTTCCTGTCTGGCTTTTTTAACCTCTTCGTCTTCCCTTTGCTCAACAAAGCCAAGTGCAACAATACCAACCGTAATCATAACAACGCCTATAACGGTGGTTGCCGTTATATCTTCGGTTGATGTCAACCCTAAAACAAGGCACAAAAGGAAAGCCAGCGCGCCCGACGAGTTACAAATAGGCGAAGAAATTGAAAGTTCGATATAACGAAGGCCGATATAACCTAAAACCATTGCCAATATATAAAGCGCTGCTACCGGCAAATAGTAAACAAAGTCCATCAACTTAAAATCAGTATAGAACAAACTTGCAACCATTTTAGGTACGCCATCTACGCCAACGGTGTTATCGATAATCGCGCCGCCTATAAGGGTTATAAAGAAATGAATACCCATTATAAAGCCAACCGCGAAAACAACCTTCCAATGACTGTTTTTATCTTTTTCCCTTGTTCCCATTTTAGAGAAAAGGTCAGAACCGCTCCAACAGAGAAGCGCTAAAATTGAAAATAAATATAACATATTTTTTACTCCTTATATAATGTATTCCAAACTACATTATATATGGAGGGGGTCTTCGTCTGAAATGCCTGCACGGCAATATTTTTTTAAGTCTTTTTGTCATATACTATTCCGCTAATCTTTTTGCAAAATCAGATAATTCTTCATCGCTGAAAAATTCGATTGTGATTTTACCCTTTCCGTTACCCGCTGGTGTTATGTTAACCTTGCGGTGAAGTTCGTTTTTAAGGGATAATTCAACCTCGCTATAAAACTTTGGCTTGGTTTGTGTAGCAGGCGGAGTAGCCTTTCCCTTTTTAGACTTAGCGGCTAACCTTTCAAGCTCACGCACCGATGCGCCGTTTGTGGCTAAATCCAACATTTGTTTGCGAAGGTCGGCATCCTCTACCGACAATAAAGCCCTTGCATGACCCGCCGAAATCGCGCCAATACGCAAAGCCTGTAACTCTTCATCGGTTAAGTTCAAAAGGCGAAGAGCATTTGTAACTGCAGTACGGGATTTGCCCATACGCTTTGCTACTTCTTCTTGGGTTAATCCAAAGGCGTCTATAAGCGAACGGTAGCCCAAAGCTTCTTCAACGGCGTTTAAATCTTCACGCTGAAGGTTTTCAATGAGCGCCAATTCCATAAGTTCTCTTGAATCAACGTCCTTAATAACCACGGGGACTTCGTAAAGACCTGCCATTCTGCATGCGCGCCAACGTCTTTCGCCCGCAATTATACTATATCTTCCGTTTGTTTCGGGTTTTACTACAATAGGTTGTATTAAACCGTGTTCAGCAATGCTTTCAGCCAATTCCGAAAGTGCGTCTTCGTCAAAATCCTTACGCGGTTGCTCGCGGTTGGGTTCAATGTCGTTAAGATTTACGTTTATAACACCGCCGTTTTCGGTCGAGTTTTCATTAAACAAAGCATCAAGACCTCTACCAAGGCCGCCCTTTTTTACTGCCATTTTAACCTCTCCTATTTTTCTTTAAAAATTCCTTTGCGAGCGCGTTATAGGCATCGCTTCCCTTTGAGCGCTTATCATAATATTGAATAGGCATACCAAAGCTTGGCGCTTCGGAAAGACGTACTGCACGCGGTATTACCGATTTATAGAGCTTGTCTGAAAAATACTTTTTAATTTCAGCCACAACCTGAGCGGTAAGATTAAGACGCGCATCAAACATTGTGAGCACAATGCCCTCTATTTCGAGCGTGGGGTTGTAAAGTCGCTTAACTTGACGTACCGTTGCCATTAACTGTGAAAGGCCTTCAAGCGCAAAATATTCACATTGTATCGGCACTAAAACGGTGTCACTAACATTAAGAGCGTTTATTGTAATGAGCCCTAACGATGGTGGGCAATCTATAAATATGTAGTCATATTTTTCGCGTACTACCGCAAGTGCCATTTTAAGCTGAGCTACGCGACGTTCAATTTCGATTAAATCAACCTCGGCCGCGGCTAAATCTATCGAAGCAGGAATAATATCAACATTTTTATAATCTGTTTTTAAAACAGCGTCTTCGGTTTTGCCTTTACCAACAAGCAATTCGTACGTTGAAACCTTAACCTGTTTTTTGTTTATGCCGTAGCCACTTGTGGTGTTTCCTTGTGGGTCTGCATCCACAACAAGCACTTTTTTACCTAAAATTCCAACTCCTGCAGCAAGGTTTACCGAAGTTGTGGTCTTCCCAACGCCGCCTTTTTGATTTACAATGGAGATTATTTTACCCATTTTTAACTCCTTTTGTTTCACGTGAAACATATTTTCCTTAGATATTATAGCAAACAGGGTCTGCTTTGTAAATAAAATTTTGTTTTAAGCCAAGTAAAATCGCCGCTTGATTTTTTGTTAAAAATGACACCTTCCTAAAAATTAAGAAGGTGTTTTTATCTGTTTATTAAGTTCTGTCGTCGGGTTTAAAGAATAGCGCGGCTAAAAACCCGAATAGCACCGGTGCGGCAATACCGGCTGCCGTGGCTTCAAGCCCACCCATTAAAGCACCTAATAGTCCGTTTTTATCTACCGATTCTTTTACACCCTTTGCTAAACTATAACCAAACCCCGTAAGTGGCACGGTGGCGCCGTTACCTGCAAACTTAACGAGTGGCTCATAAACACCGATTGCGGTTAGTATTACACCAAGCACCACAAAGGATACCAATATTCTTGCCGGTGTAAGCTTTGTGCAGTCGATTAAAAGTTGACCAATCACACAAATACCGCCACCCACTAAGAAGGCTTTTAAACAAGCAATAAATAGTTCCATAAATCGCACTCCTTGTTTCACGTGAAACATTTTTACTATTTTGTGCGATTTATGGAATTTTATTCAATGTTAAAGCATTTATAAATTTCGTCTTTGGCGGTTTTATAATCCAAAAACCTTACCCTTATGTTGTCGGCGCGTTCGCTTCGCACCAAAACCTTTACCCTGCAGGTTTTATAAATGCGGTCAGGCGGAAACCTTACTATACGTATTTCGCCCACGTTTTCTTTTGGGCAATACATTTCGTAAGTGCGGAAGCCACGATTACTGCGGGCAAAAATATTTTCGCCGAAGGATATCTTCGCTCTTTTAAATTGAAAAAGGTTAATATAAGCACAGCAAAGAATTAAAACCCCACCAACAAGGGTTAAAAAGAGTATAAGCCGTGTAAAGTGGTCAAACCTTATTGCCATTAAAATTGACGCCGCAATTAAAAGGGTAAAATAAATTGAAGGTAAAAACAAAAATCTACTTAAAACAAGGGGAGTTTTATCGGCGTGTATTCCTTTTTCATTCGTGATAAAGAAAGGAAAATAACTTTTAAGTTTTTCTTTAATTTCTTTATTAGCACCAAGCGGAATAATTACTTCCGATTCAGACTTGCTATCGCCATAACCACCAACGCTAACCTTTAAAGCATAACGGCGAAGCAACTGCATTAAAAGGGTTTGCTCAACCTTGATATTGTTAATTGCCGATTTTCTAAAGGAAGTTCGGGTTCTTACAATAAAACCCGAGCGAACTTCAAGCTTATCCTTTTCTAAATAAAGCTTAAAGTTAACGTATTTTAAAAAGGAATAAACAAAAGAAACAAAATAAGCCAACAAAAAAACCAAGCTTATAATATTAACCACAGGTGGAAAATAGGTTTCAACCTTATTTGCTATGTGGGTTAATTCGTTAAGCAGCATATCGGCAATACCAATACCCAAAAGATTACCCGTGCGGTTTATTAAAGGCACCGCCACAAGCATACCGGTAAATGCCGACGAAGTTGTTGCCGCAAGAATAGCCACCTTAAGTATTGAAAACTTAACGGCTGTTGGCTCACCTTTGCCATAAAGCAAAGCCGAAACCTCGGCGCTGTTTTTTCGGCTGAGTTTAAATTCAAAGTCGGTCTTATCGCGACCGCCCGCTTCGGTATTTATTTTATAACTTACCGCGCGAAAAACCGCATCAATCGGATTTTGGGTTGTTTGCACCGAAGAAAGCTTTTTTATATCAATTTTAGCCGTTCGCTTAAAGAAAAAGCCGTATTCAATATTTACAATGCCTTTTTGACTGTCGCAAATAAGGGTATATGAACGCCAGCGCAAAATTGCAACGGTAAGTATTATTAAGGTAAGCGAAATTTCAAAGCCTATAACACCATCAATGTTGTCGGCAACAAAATATTGTATTACACCCTTTATAATAGGTAACAAAAGCAAAATAAGGGTTGGCTTGATAAAGCTCAATATCATTAAGGGGTGTGCCTTAAATTTCTTTATCATAAAGCACCTCTCCCGAAAGGGAATCCATTATTTTTTGAGCGTCACTAAGCAATATTTCAGGCACAATTACTCGGCTGCGCGCCGCTTTTAAAGAAAGCGCCGTAACACCGAAAATTCTTGCCAATGGTGTAGCAAAGGTTTGGGCATAAATCAATCTTGAATAAGGCATAACGTGGCTAAATTTTATAAAAACACCGTAGTTAATAATAACCGATTCGTTACCAAAGACAATTTCATAACCCTTTATAAAGGTTGGTAAATAAAAAACAACTGTTGCAATGCCAATTATGGCTATTATCAAAGCAACCTGTAAAATAAAAGGAATTGCATTTTTATAGTGAAAGCAAATGCACACCAACAAAATGGTTAACATAACAACGCGAATTTGCCAAAGCAACAATGTGCGCTTCGGTAATTTTTCTGCCATATTTATTCCCCCTTTATTTTATCCCAATACTCCTTACAAAGCCGTTCAATTTTGTTGTCGCCATAGGTATAATATTTTTTATTTTTAATATTGTCGGGTAAATATTGTTGGTTTACATAATGATTTTTATATGCGTGTGGGTACTTATAATGCTGTCCTTTTACCGTGGCATCTTCGCCGTCAAAGTGTTTGTTTTGCAAATGGCGCGGTATATCGCCACCTATTCCGCGTTCAATATCCATCATTGCGGCGTTTATCGCATCGTGGGCCGAGTTAGATTTCGGTGCGGTAGCTACCAAAATTACAGCATTTGCAAGTGGAAGTCGCGCTTCGGGAAGTCCCACCATCATAGCGGTATCAACCGCCGCCTTAACTATCGGTATAATTTGCGGATAAGCGAGTCCCACGTCTTCATTAGCGCAAATAAGCAATCTCCTGCAGGCGCTCGGCAAATCCCCCGCCGCCAAAAGTCTGCCTAAATAATAAATTGCAGCGTCCGGGTCGGAACCACGCATCGATTTTTGGTAAGCCGATATAACGTCGTAATGTTGGTCGCCGTCGCGGTCATAACGAACCGCATTAGAAGCCAAAATTTCTTCAAGCAATTCTTCGCTGATATCAATACTATCCCCTGTTTCAGCTGTAACAATGCATAACTCAAGGGTATTTAGTGATTTTCGCGCGTCACCGTTTGACGCAGATGCAATTTTGCTAACTGAATCGGCTGAAATATTAATTTTTTTACCCTTTTGTTCGGATAAATTTGCAATTGCGCGTTCAATAAGGCTTATAATATCTTCCTTTTGCAAGGATTTAAATTCAAAAACGGTTGAACGGCTTAAAATTGCATTATAAACATAAAAATAGGGGTTTTCAGTTGTAGAAGCTATTAATGTAATGTCCCCGTTTTCAATGTAAGAAAGTAAAATTTGCTGTTGCTTTTTATTGAAATACTGAATTTCGTCCAAATAAAGTAAAATTCCGTTAGCGGTGTCAATCGTGCCGATTGTTGAAACAATTTCCTTAATATCGGCGGTGGAAGCGGTGGTCGCATTAAGATAACACAGCTTTTTACCGCAAGAAGCGGCAATTATGTTAGCAACGGTAGTTTTGCCAACCCCCGAAGGACCGTAAAATATTAAATTTGGAATATCGCCCGATTCTATAATTCGGCGTAAAATCTTGCCCTCGCTTAAAAGGTGGCGTTGACCTGCAACGTCATCAATTTTCTGTGGTCTTAATGCATCAGCTAATGGGGATTTCATTTTTTCACTTCCTTTACCTTTTATTATATATCTTTTTGCAGTTTCTTGCAATAGTGATTACTTTTTTTCATACAATTTAGTAACACATAAAAGGACTGAATGTATTTGAAAAAAACTATTTTCATTAAAAACGCCCTGATTTTAACGGCGTCTTCCCTGATTTTGCGATTTATAGGCATAATTTTTAAGGTTTGGTTGGCAAAAGATATTGGCAGCGAAGGTATGGGACTTTATCAGCTTGTATTTTCGGTTTACGTTCTTGCTACAACCTTTGCAATAAGCGGCACTTCAACCGCTGTTACCCGCCTTGTAGCCGAAGAATTAGCCCTTGGCAGTAAAAGGGGTGTTTTAAAAATTTTATGGCGCGCGGTTTTGGTAACCCTTGTGATTGCATTTTTTTCCATGCTTGTTTTATATTTAGGCACCGAATTTATTGCAAAAACCCTGCTATCAGATATGCGAACTCTCCCCGCTTTAAAAATTTTACCGCTGTCACTTCCCTTTTTAGCGGTTACATCATGCCTTCGCGGGTATTTTATCGCAAGAAGAAAGGTAACACCAAGCGCACTCGCACAAATATTTGAACAAGCGGTAAGAATTGTTATAATTTTCTCGCTGCTTAGCAAATTTAAAGGTAGCGGACTTGAATTTTCTTGTTTTGCGGTAATTTTGGGCGATGCCGCCGCCGAAATTTTGGCTTGTCTTTGTCTTTACATACTATTTTTGTTTGATAAAAACAATTTAAAAACTCTCGAAGGCAGGGAAAATCCGCCATTTTCGGTGCTTCGCCAAATTTTGCATATTTCGGTACCAATTACGTCGGGCAAATATTTAAACTCGTGTCTTCGCACCGCCGAAAATATATTAGTACCAAAAAATCTTGCAAAATTTCCGGCATCTAAGGATAACGCGCTTTCACTTTTTGGCGGAATTAAAGGTATGGCGCTGCCGCTTTTGTTCTTCCCCGCGGCTTTGCTTAATGCAATTTCTACCCTTTTAATACCCGAAATTTCCGAAGCGGTGGCAAAAAAACAAAACGCCACCGTAAAATACGCCTGTGAAAAGGTATTTAAGTTAACATCACTTGTGGGGTTGCTTTTCGGCACAATATTTTTTGTGGCTGGTGAAGAAATTGGAATTTTAATTTATAACGATTTAGAAATCGGGTTTTTATTAAAAGCACTGTCACCAATAGTACCGCTTATGTATCTCGACAGCATAAGCGACGGAATACTTAAAGGGCTAGACCAACAGTCCTTTACATTCCGCACGGCAGTAAGTGATTCGGCTATTCGCATAATTTTAATTTTGCTGATACTTCCAAAAACGGGGATAATGGGATTTATCGGCATAATGTATTTTTCTAATATTTTTACCTGTTTTTTAAACGTAGGTAGGCTTATAAAAATAAGCGGCGCCAAGGTGGAGCTGTTTAAAAACATATTTACACCACTTGTCGCCGCATTAACGGTTTGCCTTATTTTTAGATTTTTACTTTTGCATTTAAGTTTTTTGAATAATTTTTGGTACACCGTGATTTTTTGCTTTTTAAGTTGCTTTGGCTATCTTTTTATTATATTTGGACTCAAAATCGTCAAAAAAGAGGATTTTTTACGCTAAAACACAATAAATTGTGCTTAAAATCGGCTAAAAATACCCTATTTTGCGTTTTAGCCGATTGTTTTATAGTTTTATGTACTCCCCATCACAGCGTTGAAATTCTATTGGCTGAGAAAGGGCAAAATTTCATGTGTTTTTTATCTCAACTTTTTAAAAAATTCTTGCAAAACCTGTTGGCATTCGTCTTCACAAATACCGGCATAAACTTCAACCTTATGCCCTAACGGATAGTCACACAAATTTATAACGCTATCCATACAACCCGCGTTTTTATCGAAGGCGCCAAAAACAACCGTCTTAATGCGAGAATTTATAATTGCACCCGTGCACATAGGGCAGGGCTCAAGGGTTACGTACATTTCGCAACCGTCAAGCCGCCAGGTACCAAGGTTTTTACAAGCCGAGTTAATTGCCTCAATCTCGGCGTGGGAAAGTGCGTTTTGCTTTTGCTCACGCATATTTCGTCCCGTAGCGATAACCACGCCGTCCTTTACAATCACAGCACCCACAGGAACCTCATTTTCATTTGCAGCTTTTTTAGCTTCTCTTAAAGCTAAAAACATAAACTTTTTATCCATAAAACACCTTATAAAAGGGAGTCTTACGACTCCCCTATTTTAGTTTACATAATTAAAAATACTGTAAAGATTTTAAAAGCGAAATTACAATAAAAATTATTATTGTAGGCGCGGTAAAAAACCACTTGAAAATTTGTTTTTGTGATGACTTTGCCTTGCACTTTTTAATCTTATATGCATTTTTTTTGTTTTTTAACAAAAGCATTCCTACAAAAATAAATAACACACAAGCAGTTAAAAATATTACCGCAAAAACGTTCGCAATTTCTTCATTTGTGGCAGCAATAATATAATCCAAAACCACCGAAATACCGTTATTTGCGGCATGAACGGCAACAGCAACCCAAATTGAATTTGTTTTCACAGTTATAAAACCTAAAACCAAACCTACAATAAAAGCAAAGGGAATTTGCTCAAAATTGCCGTGCATTATGCCAAAAAGCAAAGCCGAAACAAGTATTGCAACCGAATCGCCATATTTACGAAGGCTAGATAAAATAAAACCGCGACAAGCAAATTCTTCAACTAACGGCGGCACCACGGCAATTGAAATAAAGGTTAACATAAAACCTAAAATACCGCTAGGGTTTTCAACACCGCTAACGTCATAATCAAAACCAAAGCTTTCAAAAATTCCGCCTGCTACACTTACCGCAAAATTAGAAAAATAACACACGCCCAAACCTAAAAAGAAGTATGGTAAAACATCACTTTTCTTCGGTTTTTTGAATTTAACAAGGCTTGAAATTCTATACCCGTTAACCTTAAACAAAAGAATAAAAGGTATTGTGAACATTAAAATTGAAAGTATTGCATTCAAATATTGGTTAAATGCGCCTGAATAAAAAAATTCAAGCTCCTTAACGCCCCAAAGACCTAAAATGCTTAGTAAAAATCTTAATCCCGCCACTATAAATTCGGGCACAGCCGAGATAATA
>JAZRBQ010000112.1:0-2222 GCA_045635145.1 Acutalibacteraceae bacterium
GCCTGTGCTAAAACAGTCGCGGTTGTTGTGCCGTCACCCGCAGCGTCATTAGTCTTAACAGATACTTCCTTAACAAGCTGTGCACCCATATTTTCAAATGGGTCTTTAAGCTCAATTTCTTTAGCGATTGTAACACCATCATTTGTAATAAGGGGCGAGCCATACTTTTTATCCAAAACAACGTTTCTGCCCTTAGGACCTAAGGTAACCTTAACTGCGTTTGCAAGCTTATCAACACCATTTTGAAGTGATTTTCTAGCTTCTTCGCCAAAAATAATATCTTTTGCCATTTAAAACACTCTCCTATTCAACAATAGCCAAAATATCGCTAAGATGTACGATAGTATAATCAACACCGTCTAACTTAATTTCGGTTCCTGCAAATTTAGCGGCGATAACCTTGTCGCCAACCTTGAGCGGCATATCAACTTCTTTGCGATTTAAAAAACCATATTTACTAACTGCCACAACCTCAGCAATTTGTGATTTTTCTTTTGCAGTAGAAGCCAAAACAATACCGCTTTGGGTAGTTTCTTCTGCATCACAAGCCTTGATAACAACGTTATCGGTTAACGGTTTAATCATCATAATTAAATGACTCCTTTTCAAAACATATATCAATATTTTAATACACCAAATCTAAATGTCAAGCACTTTTGAAAAAATTTACATAAATTTAGTTAATTATTAACAATTATTTATATAATTATACATAGTTATTTTAATTGACAAAAATTGCGTCGTGTGATAAAATAATTATGTTCTTTGTGACTGACGGAAAAGTGGAGCACCACATGAAGCAAAGAATGTTTATGCCGACCGTCTGGGCGCTCTTAATTTTTACGAATTAAGTGCGCCCATTTTTATTTTATGAGTAAAGGAGACCTTATTATGAAAAAAATCGGTATTATCATGGGTAGCGATAGCGATATGCCAACAGTAAGCAAAGCTGTTGACACATTAAAAGCTTTTGGCGTACCTTACGAAGTACACATTTTTTCAGCACACAGAACTCCCGTAGAAGCACGCGAGTTTAGTATTAGTGCACGCAAAAACGGTTTTGGCGCAATTATTGCCGCCGCCGGTATGGCAGCGCACCTTGCAGGTGCTATTGCTGCAAACACCACCCTTCCCGTTATTGGCATTCCTATCAAATCAGGTCATTTAAACGGTATTGACGCACTACTCTCAACAGTACAAATGCCTTCAGGTATCCCTGTTGCAACTGTTGCGATTGACGGTGCAGTTAATGCCGCTTTATTATGCATACAAATCCTCGCAGTTGAGGATAGTGAGTTAGCTCAAAAGCTTGACGCCAAGCGCGTAGCTGACGCACAAAAAGTTTTAGAAAAAAATAAAGCTGTAGAATTACAGTAATTTACGGAGGAAAACAAAATGGAAAAGAAATTAGTTTACACAGGTAAAACAAAGGACGTATATTCACTCGAAAATGGCAACTGCTTGCTTAAGTTCAAGGATGATTGCACAGGCAAAGACGGCGTATTTGACCCAGGCGAAAACCAAGTTGGTATTACAATTGACGGTGTAGGTGATGTTAACCTCCGTATGTCAATTTACTTCTTCGAAAAAGTAAACGCTGCAGGCATTAAGACTCATTTTATCGATGCTAACCTCCAAGATACTACTATGGAAGTTCTTCCTGCAAAGGTATTCGGCCACGGTCTTGAAGTTATCTGCCGTTACAAAGCAGTTGGTAGCTTTATCCGTCGTTACGGTGACTACATTGAAGAAGGTGCTGACCTTCCCGCTTACGTTGAAATGACATTCAAGAACGATGAAAAGGGCGACCCGCTTGTAATTAAGGATGCTTTAGTAGCATTAGGCGTTATGACCGACAAACAATATGACGACATTAAGGTTATGACACAACAAATCACTAAGATTGTTGCTGACGACCTTAAAGAAAAGGGTCTTGACCTTTATGATATTAAATTTGAATTTGGTTACGATGCTAACGGCGACGTAATGCTTATCGATGAAATCGCATCAGGCAATATGCGTGTTTACAAGGACGGTCAATACATTGACCCCATGACTTTATCTGAACTTTTCTTTGCGTAAATTTAAGGAGTATTTATGGGCGGTTTTTTTGGAGTTGTAAACAAGGAAGACGCTATTAGCGACGTTTTCTTTGGTACAGACTATCATTCACATTTAGGCACACGCCGTGGCGGTATTGCCGCATACAACAACGAAATAGG
>JAZRBQ010000113.1:0-3147 GCA_045635145.1 Acutalibacteraceae bacterium
TAAAGTATTATAATTTATTTTAATAAACCTTGAGGTGTGAAAATGAAAAAACTTATGCTCGGTAACGAAGCAGTTGCCCGCGGTCTTTACGAAGCGGGATGCTCCTTTGTTTCAAGTTATCCCGGTACACCCAGTACCGAAATTACTGAATACGCTGCAAAATATGCGGAAATTTATGCTGAATGGGCACCCAACGAAAAGGTTGCTTTAGAAACCGCCTTCGGTGCTTGTGTTGCAGGTAAGCGAAGCTTTTGCGGTATGAAACACGTTGGCGTAAACGTTGCGGCTGACCCGCTTTTTACAATCGCTTACACAGGTGTTAATGCAGGCCTTATTATCGGTGTTGCTGACGACCCCGGTATGCACTCCTCTCAAAACGAGCAGGATTCCCGCCACTATGCCATCGCATCAAAGGTTCCTATGTTAGAGCCTTCGGATTCTCACGAATCTATTGCATTTGTTAAGGAAGCGTACGAAATTTCCGAAAAGTTTGATACTCCCGTATTTTTATAGGTGTGCACCCGCGTTGCACACTCTCAAAGCGTTATTGAAGAAAGTGAAAGAGTATTACCCGAACAAAAGGAATACGTAAAAGACGGCGCAAAATACATAATGATGCCCGGCAATGCTAAAAAGCGTCACCCCATTGTAGAAGCGCGTACCGTTGCTTTAACTGAATATGCCGAAACTGCATTCTTCAACCGCATTGAAGACGGTAGCGATAAAAGTGTTGGTATTATCACTTCTTCTACAAGCTACCAATACGTTAAGGAAGTTTGTGGCGACAAATACCCTGTATTAAAGCTTGGTATGATTAACCCATTACCTGTTAACAAAATCAAAGATTTTGCTAATTCGGTTGAAAAGGTAATAGTTGTTGAAGAATTAGACGGCATTATCGAAAGCCATTGTAATAACATTGGTGTTAAGGTAAGCGGTAAAGACGTGTTTGGTCTTATAGGCGAATTTTCACAAAATATGGTTGCCGAAAAATTGGGCGAAGAAGTACCCACAGGTTTGGCTTTAGACGAAAATATCCCAATGCGCCCGCCCGTTATGTGCGCAGGCTGCCCACACCGCGGTCTTTTCTACACCTTAAAGAAAAACAAACTCACCGTTATGGGTGACATTGGTTGTTATACTTTAGGCGCAGTAGCACCTTTAAATGCTATTGACACCACAATTTGTATGGGTGCGTCTGTTTCTTCTATTCACGGCTTTAACAAGGCTAATGAAGGCGCAACAGACGGCAAGACAGTTGCCGTTATCGGTGACTCAACCTTTATGCATTCGGGCGTTACAGGTCTTATTAACATTGCTTATAACAATTCGAACTCTACCGTAATTATTTTAGATAACTCAATTACAGGTATGACAGGTCACCAACAAAACCCCACCACAGGTTACAATTTAAAGGGCGACCCTGCCGCTAAGATTAACTTAGAAGCACTTTGCACGAGCGTTGGTATTAACAGCGTTCGTGTGGTTGACCCATATAATTTGGCTGAATGTGATACCGTTATTAAGGAAGAATTAGCTAAGGCTGAGCCTTCGGTTATTATTTCTCGCCGTCCTTGTGCGCTTCTTAAATACGTTAAGCACGCAGGACCTATTAAGACTAATACTGATAAGTG
This sequence comes from Acutalibacteraceae bacterium, assembly GCA_045635145.1. Taxonomy (GTDB): domain Bacteria; phylum Bacillota; class Clostridia; order Oscillospirales; family Acutalibacteraceae; genus UBA737. Next base: position 1,635 of record JAZRBQ010000113.1, read on the forward strand.
CGTAGGCTGTAAAATGTGTATGCAAATCGGTTGTCCTGCTGTTAGTATGGAAAACGGCAAGGTTAAGATTGATAATACCCTTTGCACAGGCTGTGGCGTATGCTCACAAATGTGTAAATTTGATGTTTTCGAATCAGTAAAGGGGGATAAATAATGCAAACCAAAAATATTATGATTGTCGGCGTAGGTGGTCAAGGTACCTTACTTGCAAGTAAGCTTTTGGGCAAATTGCTTTTAGGCAAAGGCTTTGACGTTAAGGTGAGCGAAGTTCACGGTATGAGCCAACGCGGCGGTAGTGTTGTAACCTACGTTCGCTACGGCGAAAAGGTTTATTCTCCCGTTATTGATAAGGGAGAAGCCGACGTTATCGTTTCTTTCGAAATGCTGGAAGCGGCTCGTTGGGCTGAGTATCTTAAACCCGACGGTGTTATTATCACCAACACCCAACAGGTAAATCCTATGCCCGTTATTATCGGCGCGTGTGAATATCCCGAAAACCTTGAAGGTAAAATTAAAGATTTAGGTCTTAAGTTGGATGCTTTCGATGCGCTCGCTTTAGCTGAGCAGGCGGGTAACTCTAAGGCGGTTAATATCGTGCTTATGGGCAGACTTTCAAAATTATTTGATTTTACCGAGCAAGAATGGCTTACCGCCATTGAGCAAAGTGTTCCTGCAAAGTTTTTAGAGCTTAATAAAAAAGCTTTCGCGTTGGGTAGAGAATTCGGGGTGTAAAAAATGGCAAATTACTATCAAAAGGATATGGAGTGTGCCTCTCGCGAAGAGATGATAGCACTTCAAAATGAGCGTCTTGTAGAGCAGGTAAAGCACGTTTGGGAAAACGTGCCTTACTACCGTAAAAAGATGGAAGAAAAGGGCGTAACACCTGAAGATATTAAGGGTATCGAAGATTTACATAAGCTTCCGTTTTTAACTAAGGACGATTTGCGTGACGCTTACCCTTACGGTCTTTTAGGCGCCGATTTAAAGGATTGTGTTCGTATTCACTCAACTTCGGGTACTACAGGTAAGCGTGTTGTGGCTTTCTATACCCAAGAAGACGTTGATTTGTGGGAAGACTGCTGTGCACGCGCTATCGTTGCGGCAGGCGGTACTAACGAGGACGTGTGTCAGGTAGCTTACGGCTACGGTCTTTTCACGGGCGGTAGCGGTATGCATGGCGGCAGCCATAAGGTAGGTTGTTTAACACTTCCTATGTCTTCGGGTAACACCGACCGTCAGCTTCAGTTTATGACCGACCTTGGCGCTACTATTATTTGTTGTACTCCGTCTTATGCTGAATATTTGGCAGAAAGCATTCACGAGCGTGGTCTTCGTGACCAAATCAAACTTAAGGCAGGTATCTTCGGCGCTGAAGCGTGGAGTGAAGAAATGCGCCGTGATATTGAAAAGCAGTTAGGCATTAAGGCTTACGATATTTACGGTTTGACCGAAACAAGCGGCCCCGGTGTTGCTTTCGAATGCTCTGAGCAAACGGGTATGCACATTAATGAAG
>JAZRBQ010000114.1:0-3404 GCA_045635145.1 Acutalibacteraceae bacterium
ACACCCCAATGGGTTATTAAGTTGAGTTTACGGCACGCTTTCGCGTACCGTAAATTGTGGGGTGGAAGATGGGATTCGAACCCACGGTCTCCAGTGCCACAAACTGGCGCTTTAACCAACTAAGCTACATCCACCATAGAACAAGAATCATTATAACACATTTTTTTATTTTGTCAACAAAAATTTAAAAAAAATTTAAAGTCTTGCAAAACTTTCGGTCTTGCAAGACTCTTCACTTTAAATTTCTTTCAAAAATTCTTCGATTCTTTGAAGCGCTACCTTGATATGCTCAACCGAATAACAATAAGAAGCACGGATAAAGCCTTCACCGCTTTCGCCAAAGGCAGTACCGGGTACTACCGCTACCTTTTTAGAATATAAAAGCTTTTCGCAAAATTCGTCACTTGTCATACCGGTCGATTTAATCGACGGAAAAGCATAAAACGCGCCCTTAGGCTCACGGCAAGTGAGTCCAATCTTGTTAAATCCCGAAACAATAAGACGTCTTCTCATATCGTACTGCTTTAACATATACTGCACGTCGTCGTCACAGTTTTTAAGCGCTTCAACGGCGGCATATTGGCTTGTTGTGGGCGAGGACATAATCGCAAACTGATGAATTTTTGTAATTTCATCAATAATAGGCTTCGGTCCACAAGCATAGCCCAAGCGCCAACCCGTCATTGAAAATGCCTTTGAAAAACCGTTTACCGTAATTGTGCGGTCGTAAAGGCTATCTAATGATGCAGGCGAAACGTGAGCCTTGCCCGAGAAAGTAAGCTCAGCATAGATTTCGTCCGAAAGCACTATTATATTAGTATCCTCTAGCACCTTAGCAATAGCTTCAAGGTCTTCCCTTTCCATAATGGCGCCTGTGGGGTTTGACGGATAAGGAAGAATAAGCACCTTGGTTTTATCGGTTATAGCTGCTTTCAATTCGTCGGCTGTCACCTTAAAATCATTTTCAGCCTTGGTGTTAATAATCACAGGCACACCGCCCGCAATACGAGTTATCGGCTCGTAACAAACGTAACTCGGTTGGGGAATAATTATTTCATCCCCTTGATTTATAAGGGCACGCAAAGCCATATCAATAGCCTCGCTACCGCCTACCGTTACTAAAATTTCATTATCGGGGTTATACTTAAGCGAAAACTTGCGGTTAAGATAATTTGCAATTTCACGACGGAGTTCAATAAGTCCCCAATTTGACGTGTACTTTGTTTTGCCGCGCTGAAGCGATTCAATACCTGCTTTTCTAATAGCCCACGGGGTTTGAAAATCAGGCTCACCCACACCCAAAGAAATCACGTCATCCATAGTAGCGGCAATATCAAAAAACTTTCTAATACCCGACGGTTTAATGTCGGTAACAGTTTTATTTAATACCTTGCCGTAATCTATCATACGAAGAGCTGCCCCCTGTCATCAATAGGACCTGAAATAAGCTCAACATCCATTTCCTTATATCTACGCATTACAAAGTGCGTTGCGGTAGAAGTTACCGAATCAATGGTAGCCAATTCCTTTGCAACAAAACGTGCAATATCTTGTAACGTTTTTCCCTTAACAATAACGTTAAGGTCATAGTTGCCCGACATTAAATAAACCGATTCAACCTCGTTATACTTCATAATCTTTTCGGCTACTTCTTCAAAACCAAGACCTGCCTTGGGAACAACGTTAAGTTCAACAACAGCCGAAACGTACGCGCCGTCTAATTTTTCCCAGTCGATAACCGCTTTATAACCGCGGATTATGCCGTCCTTTTCAAGTTGATTTATAATATCTGCAATTTCGTTTGCGGTAGTGCCCAACATAGTTGCTATATCTTCATTTGTGTATTTTGCATTTTGTGCCAAAAGCTTTAATACTTCATATTTCATATAAATCACCTATCCTTTTAAAAAATGATACTTAAATCGAGCAAATAAGTCAAGTTAAACTTTCGTCATAATGGGCACGAACACCGCCGATAAATTTTGGACGGTGCCTTGCTGCAAGTACGGTTGCATTGCCGATTTTGTTATTTTTAAGCCTTACAGGAACTGCCACCCTTTTAATGTGCATACCAATCATAGTAAAGCCAATATCAAGCCCTGCTTTAGCACCTATTTCTTCAACAACAACAGGATTTTTAAAAGTGTTATAAGCTGCAGTAGCAAAAGAACCGCCCGCTTTAGGCTGCGGTACAACGTTTACAATGTCTAAACCTGCTACCGCATCCGCTTCAATTACGATAGCGCGGTTTAAATGTTCACAGCATTGTGCTGCTACGAAAACACCCTTTTCGTTTGCGGCAGTATATATACCGTCAAAAACCGCCTTTGCAGCGTCGGGTGAAGAATTTGTACCGATTGTATCCCCCACAATTTCACTTGTGGAGCAACCGATTACCAATATATCTTTTTCCTTTAAATTTGCAATTTCAATAATTTCTAAAGCCGAATTATAAGCTTCACACTTTAATTTTTCTAACATTTTTACCACTTTTCCTAGTAATTTTAATATATTATACCATTTTTTCGCAAAATTTCAAACAAAAAATACTTGCAAATGTGAAATTTTAGTGTTATTATTGATTTTGTAAATGCGTTGACAAAGGAAAGTAAGGCTATACCGCCTTTCAGAGAGTATCCGCCAAGGCTGAAAGCGGATATAAGTGTTCGGTATTTTCTGAAGTTCCCTTTCGAGCAGCAGTGCTGAAAATTTCAGTAGGTACTGACGGTAAACTCCGTTATAGGTTACAAGAGTGTTTGCTTTTGCAAAAATACGGGTGGTACCGCGGAGAAACTATGCTTCGTCCTGTTATATAGGACGGGGCTTATTTTATTTTTTGGAGGTTTTTTAATGAAAACACAACTTGAAGCTATCAGCCTACAAGCTAAAGAAGCGATAGCCAATGCTTCCAGTCAAGCAGAAATTGAAGCTTTACGCGTAAAATATTTAGGTAAAAAGGGTGAGCTTACTGCCATTTTAAAGCAGATGGGTTCCTTATCACCCGAAGAACGCCCCATTATGGGTCAGCTTGTAAACCAAGCCAAAGCAGAGGTTGAAACCCTAATTGGTGAAAAGAACGAGCAAATGAAAAAACTCGCAATGGAACAAAAATTAAAGGATGAAACCATTGATATTACCCTTCCCGCAAAGGAAATTAAAAAAGGCAAGCTTCATCCCTTAAACACCGTTTTAAACGATATGATTGATATTTTTACCTCGATGGGCTTTGACGTTGTTGACGGACCCGAGGTTGAAACCGACCACTACAACTTTGAATGTCTTAATGTTCCTGCCGACCATCCGGCACGTGATATGCAGGATACCTTCTATCTTGCCGAAAATCTGTTGCTTAGAACCCAGACCTCTGCAGCACAGATAAGAACTATGGAAACCAGAAAGCCCCC
>JAZRBQ010000115.1:0-4587 GCA_045635145.1 Acutalibacteraceae bacterium
GAAGTACCGCTTGTATCACCGCCGGTAATGATAATTTTATCGTCTTTTTGAAGTTTTAAATCCTTTTCGGCAATTTGCTTTGCAATATAAAACAAAACGTCTGTAGAAGCGTAATGCTCACACATTGCGGGAATAACACCCCACGAAAGCGCAAGCCTTCGCCAAGTGCGTTCGTTGGTAGTAAGTCCCAAAATCGGCACGGGCGGACGGAAACGCGATACCATTCGTGCCGTCTTACCCGAAATTGAGCAAGCCACAATAGCCTTTGCATTAAGGTCAATCGCCATTCCGCAGGTAGAGTGGGAAATCGCGTCAACCGAATTTCTAATTTCAAATGCCGCATTATGAAAACGCTTATTATAATGTATATTACTTTCGGTAGTTTCGGCAATTTCTGCCATTGCTTTAACCGATTCAATAGGATATTTACCCGCAGCAGTCTCGCCCGAAAGCATAATAGCGCTCGTACCGTCATAAACCGCATTTGCCACGTCGGATATTTCCGCTCTGGTGGGTCTTGGATTAGAAATCATAGATTCTAACATTTCGGTCGCGGTAATAACCCTTTTGCCAAGCAAACGGCATTTAGTAATTAACTTCTTTTGAATTGCGGGAAGCATCTTAAACGGAATTTCAACACCCATATCGCCACGGGCTATCATAATACCATCACAGGCTTCGCAAATTTCTTCAATATTGTCAACGCCCGACTGATTTTCAATTTTAGCAATAAGTTCAATACCTTCGGCGTTTATTTCTTTTAAATAATTTTGCACGTCAATAAGGTCTTGCTTACAAGACACAAACGAACACGCAATATAATCAACCTCATTCTTTATACCAAAGGCAATATCACTTTTATCCTGTTCGGAAAGATATTTTTGCTTCATAACTTTACCGGGGAAGCTCATGCTCTTACGGTCAGAAAGTTCGCCGCCGATTTGGACTAAGCATTCAATGTCGGAACCATTAATATTTTGAACTTCAAAGGTTAAAAGGCCGTTATTAAGCAAAATGATATCGCCAACCGAAAGCTCGCTCGCTAAATTTTTATAACTTACCGAAACCTTGGTTTCATCGCCTTCAACATCATCGGTAGTAAATACAAACTTATCCCCTGCGTTTAATGTGATTTTATGATTTTCGAAGGTTTTTATTCTATATTCAGGGCCTTTAGTATCAAGCAAAATAGCAATAGGCATATTAAGGTCAGCACGAACCTTTTTAATAAGGTCAATTCTTCTTTGGTGGTCTTCATAAACACCGTGCGAAAAATTAAGTCTTGCAACGTTCATACCGGCACGGCATAAACCCACAAGCTTTTCTTCTGTATCACTTGCAGGACCTATTGTGCAGACAATTTTTGTTTTTCTCATATCAAAATCTCCAAAACGCAAATTTTACCTGAATATTATACCATAAATCACAATAAAATTCAAGATACGCGTTTATATTATATAACCCCAAAAAGTTCTAAAATAATTTTACCCGCCAAGAGTAAAAGTACAACCATAATTACAGGTCGCACGATTTTAGAACCATTTTTGAGTGCAAGCCCCGCGCCTAAATACTGCCCAGCTATTGCAAATCCGGATGCAAGTAAACCAATGGGAATAATCACCTTACCTGCCATTAGCGAAGTGGCAAGCGCCCCTAAATTAGACGATAAATTCACCAATTTAACGTTGCCCGAAGCGGTGCGCACGTCAATTTTAGCAATATAACAAAACACCAAAAGCAAAAAGGTGCCTGTGCCTGGGCCGTAAAAGCCGTCATAACCGCCTATTATTAAGGATGCCGACCAAACAATCACGCGCCTTACCCACTCGTTCATAGACCCGCGACTTTCAGGCAACTGCTTTTTCTTAAAAATAATTATCGCTATCACAGGCAAAACAATTAAAAGCAACAGCTTTAAATATTTTTCATCAACTATTAACTGTAACCGTGTGCCCAAATGCGCCCCCAAAAGCGCCAAAACAATTGAAGGAACGCCCAAAAGCCAATCAACACAACCATTTTTAAGAAATCGCACAGTTGATGCCACCGTGCCGATACCGGATGAAAGTTTGTTAGTGCCGAGTGCTAAATGAACGGGAAAACCAGCCAACAAATAACAAGGTACCGAAATAATACCACCGCCACCGCCAATGGCATCCATAAAAGAAGCGCAAAAAACACCCGCACAGAGTAGAGCCACAACCCATATAGGAAATCCGAAAAAGTCCATAATTTCTCCCACAATACTAATTGATTTTATAAATTCCCTTATCAAGACCTTCGATAATCGCAGCGATAGCGTTTTCGTCATTCCTTACGGTTATATAATCGGCAACCGCTTTCACTTCGTCAACCGCGTTTGCCACCGCAAAGCCGAGCCCCGCCGTTTTTATCATAGAAATATCGTTGTTATAATCGCCTACAGCGATTGTCTTTTTAACATCAATACCGAGCAACTCAGCCATTTTAGAAAGAACCTTCCCCTTGCTTACACCTTTAGGGATTATTTCATACAAAATTTTAGCCGAACGTACAAATTCAAAATCCTTTGCCCTTGGGTGCGAATTTAAAAGCTCTATCAAGGACTGCATTTGATTTTCTTCCATATTTGCAAAAACAATTTTCATAAAATTCTCTTTGCAATCTTCAAAATGGCAGGTCTTATACGGTAATCCCGTAATGTCCCTAAAAAGCTCCATCGCCTTGTTATCCTTATAAAAATACACACCTTTTTCGGTGCTGAACTGAATGCCCATTTGCGGTAACTTTTGCTCTACCTCTTTTACAAGCTCAAACGCACCATAATCCAAAGGCACTTTCCAAAGATACTTATTAGCGTTATTGTCGAAAATTCCACCGCCGTTAACACAGCCAAAGGGTGCATTAGGTTTTATAAGTTTTGCTATTTCGCCTGATGACTGTGGCACACGACCTGTAATAAAGGTGAAAAGACCGCCCTGCGATTTAAAATATTCAATAGCATCTAAATTTCTCTTCGATACGGTTTTGTCATTACCGTAAAGTGTTCCGTCCAAATCGGTACAAAACAGCATCCCTTCAAATTTTTTCAACCATTTCACTTCCTTAAATTATCACAGGTTTCCACGCAAAAGGAATTAAATCCTTAATATCTACCTTTATAATGTTATTGTTATCATCATTTAAAATTACTTTAATGTCAGGGGAATACTCTACTAGCATTTGACGGCAATTACCGCAAGGCGCAACCAAGCAATTCGGTGCCTTATCGTGAACAGCTACAATGGTGTCAAACTCCCTTTCTCCTGCCGAAATCGCCATACCCATTGTGATATATTCAGCACAAGAGCCGTGAATACCGTCACAATTTACGCCGCTATATACCTTGCCGTTTTTACAACGCAAAGCCGCACCTACGGTATGGTTATAAACACCGTCATCAAAATTCTTGTTTAAGGTTTCGAGAGCAATTTTTATAAGTTCTTTGTCCTGCTCGGTGATTTCATAAAATTTCAATTCAAATTCTCCTTAAAAATTCTTGAAACAATTTTAACACAAACAGAACCTCTTTTCAACGAAAAATGTCGGGTAGGCTTGACACCCTGTCGAATTTTAAGTTATACTGATAAAAACTAATTCGTAGGAGTAACTGATATGAAGCCATATATTATAGGTATCGCAGGCGGCAGTGGGTCGGGCAAATCCACCTTTGCCGAACGCTTAAAGCAAGCCTTTCCAAACGACATTTCGCTTATTAGCTGCGACAACTACTATCTACCCCACGACGAATTATCCCTGGAAGAGCGCGCAAAACTTAATTACGACGCACCCGAAGCATTAGAGTTCGACCTTATGGTGCGCCATTTAGAAGAGCTTAAAGCAGGCAAAACCGCACTTTGCCCTGTATATGATTTTACCCGCCACACAAGAAGCAACACCACAACCGAAATAATGCCACGCCCAATTATATTAATTGACGGCATTCTCATTTTTCACGACGCCGCTTTGCGCGAATGTATGGACCTTAAAATTTACGTTGAAACCGACGCCGACGAACGTATTCTCCGCCGCGCAAGACGAGATATGTTAGAACGCGGACGCGACCTTGACAGCGTTATTGAGCAATATTTATCCACCGTAAAACCAATGCACAACACCTATGTTAATCCCACAAAGGTATTTGCCGATATCATTTTAAACGGCGGCAAAAACGAGCAGGCATTCCAACTGGTTAGAAATCAGATTGAGAAGATATTGAAAAAATAAAACCGACACCGTGATATAAATTTTAACAATCTTTTATAGTATAAATATTTTCAAGCCAACACATTTTATGTTTTGTGTTGTTCAGTTACTCTATACAAAAGCGTAGAAAATAGTGAAGAGTAAAAAGCGAAAAAGTAAAATCCTCATTCTTACGAATGAGGATTTTTGGCAAGTTGCACCGATTTAGATATCGGCAAAAATAGCAGTATACTTATCTCACCACCGAAGAATGACTGTAAATGTAGAATTCCTCCTGACTTGGCATCCACTTCTTTTCTTTTTCGGGGAAAGTTTGATCAAAACTTGCTACCGCGTCAGCATCCTCGCAACAATCGGCAGCGG
>JAZRBQ010000116.1:0-11421 GCA_045635145.1 Acutalibacteraceae bacterium
CGACTTTCCACGTTCAAAAAGCACGGCGTCACCTTCTTTTAAAGGTAACTTTTCGATAGCGTCGAGAGTTTTTACAGCAGTTTTGGGCGAAAGACCGTCGTTCTGGTCGTTACCGTTTTGTGAAACGTAGTACTTTGTGCCCTTTATTTCGTAAATTTCTTCGGTGTTGGGGGCATTAAGAATTTTTGCACGAAGCTCGTCTGATTCTGCTTCCAAATAACCTGTGGCGGTATTGCCGTAATTTGCGCGCAATTTAGCGGTGGCAATATCGGTCGCTAAATCAATATTTATAACGTTAGGGTTTTTCATATAAATTTTCCTTTCGGTTAATTACTTAATTAAAGTATAGCAATAAGGCTCCAAAAAGTAAAGGATTTTATAGCAAAGTAAACCAGTAATTGATGTGTTTGGAAAATTTAAAATTATTTGCCATTTGTGTTTAAATATGGTATAGTTTATTTGAAAATTACCATCGGCTAAAATTTTTTATTTTTGCAATGAAAATGGAAGTTTCGCCGTTATTATAATGTAAAGGGATTGTAATATGCTTTTTTTGATGACCGTTTTCGGCACGATAAATCAAGAAGAAACAATACATATTGAAGATTTAATCGGTAAAATTGCCTTAAAGGACAACGATGCCTTTAGGTCTTTTTATGAAGCCACAAAGGGCGATGTTTACGGTTTTGCGCTCTCATTTTTGAAAAATAAATTCGATGCTGAAGACGTGATGCAGTCGGTTTATATTAAGGTTTATAATTCGGCAAAGAGCTATAAACCCAGTGGCAAGCCGATGGCGTGGGTACTGACGATTACCAAAAATTTGTGCCACGACAAATTGCGGGCCGATTCAAAGCAGGGCGAATTTGGTGAAATAGAAGAAAACGAGGCTTCGATTTCTAACAATATGAAGGCAGACGATAAATTGTTGCTTGAATACTGTTTGCAAAAGCTTACCGACGAAGAACGCAATATTGTGGTTTTACACGCCGTTTCGGGACTTCGCCACCGCGAAATTGCCGAGCTTTTGAAAATGCCCGAAGGCACGGTTACTTCTAAATACAATAGGTCAATAGCTAAAATAAAAAATTTTTTAAAGGCAGGTGAATACAATGACTGAACACGAGATTAACAGTAAGGTTAAATCGGCTTTTACAAGCGACATACCCGATAATTTTGATGAAATTTTGGCAAAATGCGAAGCCCAAGATAAGATTATTGCTATGCCTCAACGCCGTTGGAATGTTAAGCGTATGCGTCGAATTATAGGCGCGGCGGCGGTTGCGGTCGTTGTGTTCGCGGTTGGTATAACAGGCCATATTATTACAAACGGAAATAATACGGATAGTAATTTCTTTTCCGACAGCACAACAGATGATTCTAACAAAAACCAAGACTTTTTTGTCGATAATGCTTATACCGAAAGCGAGCCTTCGGCTGATAATATCACAAGCGAGCAGCATGTCGGCACTAACTCTAACACAGTGTCAGATAAGGAACACGGTAACGGCAGTAGTTCTACCAACATCGGTATTCCTCAAGAAAATCTTGTTGGCGGCAATTCTTGGAAAGATATTTTAAGCGCTATGCCCAAAAAGCTTCGCGGCAGTTCGCTTACCTTCTATAACTGGGATAGTAGCCAAGAATATGGAGGTGTGCCCGGCGTTATTGAAAAGTTTACACAGCAAACAGGTATCGCTGTTAAGTGGCAGACCATCCCCTATGATTCTTACTTTACAAACCTTGCGGCAGTTATCGCTTCGGGCAAGAATGTTCCCGACGTTGTAAGAACACGCGGCCCTGTGCCTAGTGATATGCTTTATTATCAACCGCTTACTACCGCTAAGTTTGATTTTTCGGACTCGGCTTGGGACAAGAGCATTATGGAACTTTATACAATAAGCGGTAAAACCTATGCCACAAGCCTTCAAAATACTCACTTAAGTTCGGTTGACGTAATGTTCTATAACAAGGCTTTAATCGACAAGTACGATATTGAAGATCCGTATAAATTATGGAAAACGGGTAATTGGAACTGGGAAAAATACCTTGAAATATGCCGTGATTACAAAAACGAAAGCGGCAACCCTGCTTCTTGTGGTGATGGTTGGTATAGGTCATATCCGAGCGTATTCGGTACCTATGGCGCAATCGGTTTTGATGGAAAGCAATTCTTTAATAATATGAAGAATGAAAAGTTTTCGTCACTTTATGGGCAACTCGCTAACATATATAATGAAGAAAAGCTATTTGTATTTGGTGGGGCAGACCAATTTGCCGCAGGTAAAAGTCTTTTTGCAATCGGCAATTCGGCTCAAATGAGAAAAAACAATTCCGCTTTTGCCGAACTTAAGAGTGAAAACAATCTTTGCGCGGTACCTGTGCCTTCGCCTAAGGGTGATAAGCATTATACTCAAGGTCTTGCCGAAGCCGAAGCTTATGCAATCGCAAAGGGCGCTTCTAACCCCGAAGCAGTACCGTATTTCTTAAGATATTTCCTTGACGGCGCTAATTATGACCTGAACAACTATTTCTGCAATAGTCAAAATCTTGTAGTTTACAACTGGTGCACAAACCAAAACAATAAAATTTTTGTTTATTCATACCCCGAAACCGTTAAAACGGGTACCACCGACGGTTTTAAGGAACAAACAAGTGATGACATAGCAGATTTTATTGACGCTAATATCAATAAAATTGATAACGTGGTTAAGGAATATAACGGCGCTATTAAAAAATTGAACAAGTGATATAAAAAAGGCTTTCTGAAAAGAGAGCCTTTTTTGCACAAATTTTGCGGGAATATAATATCTTACACTACGGAATGTAAATAGGGATACATTGTAAGTAATGCCTGCGACCGAAAAAACATATTTTAAATTTTTTAATTTTTTGCAATGAAAATGCCTTTTCGCGCGTTAATATGGTGAAAAGCGGTAAAAACCGCAAAAAAGGAGTAATTAAAATGAAAAACATCTTAGCACTTATTTTAGCAATTATATTTGCACTTTCACTTTGCGGCTGCGCGAATGAAAATGCAAGCATAGTTTGCGGACTTGGTGAAAACCTTGATAACGGTGGCGTAGTGAGCCAAGAAACTACCGAATTCAAAGAAGAAACAGGCTCTGTAACCGATAGTTCTGAAAAGGAAAGTGGACCCATAAATACCAGTTCGAGCATCAATATTGCCGAAAAGGAAAATAAACCCACCAATACCAGTAGCAAGGTTAAAAGTGACAAACGAATTGAAAAAATTGTTGACGAAAGCCACAAATACTTAAAAGACGGTAATATCGTAAAGTTTTACGAAAAAGATTTTTTTGATACATACTTTACTGTTTCGGGCGAAAACGACGGTATTATAATTTATTTTAAAGACGGCACAACAATGGGTGTTGTTGAAGCTTTTGAAAAGAAATTTGTAAAAATTTCCGACCTTGATAAATATGGGGTTAAGTACATCAAAGATTATTCCAAATCATTATTTGATTTAACCGAGTATTATGACTGCGATGTGAAAAAAGGAAAACAAGAATTTTACCGCGACAAAAATTTCAGTTACACTTTTTCAACCCAAAAAGACGATTATGTAAAATATATTGATAAAAACGGCAAAACAATGCTTGCTAGTGAAGCCTTGAAAGCGGGTAAAATAAAACTTTCCGACCTTGGCAACTCCGGTGTGGATTTCGACAAAAAATATTTAGGTGATAAAGTGCTTATCGTCAACGAAAGCGAAGGTTACCCGACAACTGCTATGGTTACTGAATTTTTCCGTGATGAAACTTACGTTTATTATTTTTCTTCGGGTAAATGTGTTTGGGTTTATTATCCCGATGGCACAGGTGAAAGCGTGACCAAAGCTTTGGAAAAGGGCAAAATCAAGATAACAGACCTTAATAAATTTAATATAGGTTATGGGAAAGAGTTAATTGAAGATAAAAAGAAAGAAATTTATATAGTAGATATGACTGAATATAGAAACTACCCTGTGGATGATGCCGAAGAAGAATTTTACCGTGACGACAAATACGTTTACTTATTTCCCACACAAAAAAGCCAATACGTTATGGTGGCACTTTATTGGTATAACGAAGATATGACCGTTAAGGAAGCTTTGGCAAAAGAGAAAATTGATATAGATTCAGTTTTAAAAGAAATGGATAAATGTGAAATAGAATACATTAAAAGACCGATTAGTGAAGAATAAATATATCGTAGGGCGGGGGCTTGCTCCCGCCGTTTCTTTTTTTATATAAAATTTGACAAGGGTTAATATTTAAAGTATAATTCTTTTTATGAAGATAGGTAATATTGAATTTAAAGGTTTTGTTGCTCTCGCGCCTATGGCAGGTGTTGCCGATAGGGCTATGAGAGAAATATGTGCGCGCCACGGCGCAGGGTTCACCGTTTGCGAACTTACAAGCAGTAAGGGTGTGTCGATGGGGGATAAAAAGTCGTTTGAACTGCTTTCTATTTCGGATAACGAGCGTCCTTGTGCTTCGCAACTTTTCGGCCGTGAGCCTGAAACGATGGCTATTGCCGCTAAAAAGGCTTTGGAGTTTGCGCCCGATTTTATCGACATAAATATGGGTTGCCCCGCGCCAAAGGTGGCGGGTAATTTGTGCGGTAGCGCGCTTATGAAAGACCCCGAACTTGCCGAAAGGATTGTAAAAGCGGTGGTGGACGCTGCCCGTATTCCCGTAACCGTTAAAATGCGTACAGGGTGGGACAGCGACTGCATAAACGCCCCCGAGCTTGCAAAGCGGTGCGAAAATGCAGGCGCTAAAATGATAACCATTCACGGCAGAACACGAAAACAAATGTATTCGCCCGGTATTGACTACAAAACCATTGCCGACGTTAAAAAGGCGGTAAAAATTCCTGTGGTTGCGAACGGCGACGTTTGCGACGGTGAAAGCGCAAAATATATGCTCGATACCACAGGCTGTGACTATTTAATGGTGGGCAGAGCGGCGCAGGGTAATCCCTTTGTTTTCGAAGAAATAAATGCTTTTCTTAGCGGTAAGAAATACACTCCGCCTACATTGGAAGAAAAATTTGCCGTTTTGTTAGAACAAGTCGCATTAATGCAAAAATACAAGCCTGAGCGTGTGGCAATTTTAGAATCACGCAAACACACCGCATGGTATATGACAGGTCTTCACGGCGCGGCTAACATTCGCCGAATGTGTGGGGAAATATCTTCAATAGACGATATTAAAAGAATTATTGAATTTGCACTTGAACAAAACAAAGATTTGTGATAAACTTTTAAGGTTGAAAGGAATGATATAATGTCAGGACATAGTAAATGGAGTAATATTAAGCGCAAAAAGGAAAAAACCGATGCTGCAAAAGCAAAAGTTTTTACCAAAATCGGCAGAGAGATTGCAGTTGTTGTAAAGCAAGGCGGCGCAAACCCCAATGAAAACAGCAAGTTAAAGGACGTTATTGCAAAGGCTAAGGCTGCTAACGTACCAAACGACAATATTGAAAGAATTATCAAAAAAGCCGCAGGCGAAGGCGATAACACTAACTATGAAGAATTACTTTACGAAGGCTATGGTCCTTGCGGTGTTGCTGTTGTGGTTGAAACCTTGACCGATAACCGCAACCGTACTGCAGGCGAAATGCGCCATTATTTTGATAAATTCGGCGGTAATCTCGGTCAGTCAGGCTCGGTTACCTTTATGTTTGACCGTAAGGGTATGATTGTTATCGAAGCTGAAGGCTTGGATGAAGATACCGTTATGGAAGACGCACTCGAAGCAGGTGCTGATGATTTTGAACTTGTAGGCGAAGTTTTTGAAATTTCGACCGAACCGAATTCTTTAGGCGCTGTTCGCGATGCTTTGGAAGAAAAGGGTTATAAGTTCTTGTCGGCAGAAGTGGCTTACGTTCCGCAAACAATGTCTACCATTGACGACCCCGATTTAGTGGTTAAGATGGAAAGACTTATCGATATGCTTGAAGAAAACGATGATGTTCAGGCAGTTTGGCACAACTGGGAAATGCCTGAAGAATAATATTTAATTCAAATTATAAAAGAGGCTGACTCACTTTTTCTTGTTGAGACAGCCCGCTTCGTTTTGATAACTATGCAAAAAATGGAAAATGTGAAAATTTTTTCAAAAAAAGTGCTTGACTATTGATTTTTTTTGATATATAATTATGAATTACTAATGATGATGGGGTATTGTGCGTTGTTTTCGGAATTTATGGGAGTTTTTTGTTTCGAAAATGCCCAAAAAACCCATTAAAAAAGGTTTCTCTTATAGCATATGCTATAAAATTTAAAGAGGAGTGAAAGTTAACCTATGAAATCGACTTCAATGGTAAAACCGGTTATGTTGGGAAAAAATGTTAGACAAACATTTTCAAAAATCAATGAAGTAATTGATATGCCCAATCTTATCGAAATCCAGAAGGATTCTTACAAATGGTTTGTCGAAGAAGGCTTAAAGGAAGTTTTCAGAGATATGGACGCTATAACCGATTATAGCGGCAATCTTCAATTAAGCTTTGTTGACTACCGTTTCGATGAAAAACCGAAGTATGACGTTACCGAATGCAAGGCAAGGGATGCAACATACGCAGCACCTTTGCGTGTTACTGCGCGCCTTGTAAATAACGAAACAGGCGAAATTAAAGAGAGTGAGGTTTCTCTCGGCGATTTCCCGATTATGACCGAATCCGGTACCTTTGTTATCAACGGTGCTGAACGTGCGGTAGTTTCGCAGTTGGTTCGTTCACCCGGCGTTTATTATGCTGTTAAGATTGACGAAAAAACTGGTAAGAAGTTATTTTCCTCTACTATCATCCCAAACCGCGGTGCTTGGCTTGAATATGAAACATCGGTTAACGATGTGCTTTATGTTCGTATTGATAAAAACCGCAAGCTTCCGCTTACTACATTTATCCGTTCTTTAGGTGTTGAAAGCAACGCCCAAATTAGAGAACTTTTCGGCGAGGACGAGCGTTTGGCTGCTACCTTGGATATTGACGATACCAAGACAGTTGAAGAAGCCCTTGTTGAAGTTTACAAAAAACTCCGCCCAAGCGAACCTGTAACAATCGAAGGTGCTAAGAATTACATTGAACAGTTATTCTATGACCCCCGCCGTTACGATATTTCTCGCGTTGGTAGATATAAATACAATAAAAAGTTAAGCATTGGTGCCCGTATTGTAGGCGCTTTGTTGTCACGTCCTGTTGTTGACACACTCACAGGTGAAATTATTGCTGATGCCGAAACCCGCATTACTAAGGAATTGGCAGCTACTATCGAAACTAAGGGCGTAAGCAGCGTGTACGTTAACGTTACCGACCACGAAGGTAACATTAGCGAAGTTAAGGTTTTATCTAACGGTATGGTAAACCTTTGCGACTTTACTGACTTTACTGCTGAAGAATTGGCTCAGCTCGACGAATTAGGCATTAACGAACAGGTTTCTTTAAACGTTTTAACCGCTTTAATTGAATCTTGCGAATCTAAGGAAGAATTATATCAAGCTATCTTAGATAATGCTGATGCCCTTATTCCTAAGAGCATTTGCCTTGACGATATTTTTGCATCAATCAGCTATTTCTTAGGTTTACCCCACAACGTTGGTACCGTTGACGATATCGACCACTTGGGTAACCGTCGTATCCGTTCTGTTGGTGAACTTTTGCAAAACCAATTCCGTATCGGTATCTCACGTATGGAACGTGTTGTTCGCGAAAAGATGACCTTACAGGCACAGGATGCTGAAAATATCACACCTCAGTTCCTTATTAATATCCGTCCTGTTGTGGCAGCTATTAAGGAATTCTTTGGTTCATCTCCCTTATCACAGTTTATGGACCAAACCAACCCATTATCAGAACTTACTCACAAGCGTCGTTTGTCTGCCCTCGGTCCCGGCGGTTTGTCAAGAGACCGTGCATCATTCGAAGTGCGTGACGTTCACTACACACACTATGGCCGTATGTGTCCTATTGAAACTCCCGAAGGTCCTAACATCGGTCTTATCTCTTACCTTGCAACCTTTGCAAAGATTAACAAGTACGGCTTTATCGAAACACCTTTCCGTAAGGTTGTAAACGGTCAGGTACTTGACGAAGTAGTTTATATGACTGCCGACGAAGAAGACGATTACGTTGTAGCACAGGCTAACGAACCTATCGACGAAAACGGCTACTTTATTAATAAAAAGGTAAACGCTCGTTTCCGTGACGGCTTCCAAGAAATTGAATCAAGCCGCGCTGAATTTATGGACGTTTCGCCTAAGATGGTAGTTTCTGTTGCTACTGCCATGATTCCCTTCCTTGAAAACGACGATACCAACCGTGCGCTCATGGGTTCAAACATGCAGAAGCAGGCAGTTCCGCTATTAAAGCCCGAAAATCCCTTCGTTGCTACCGGTATGGAATACAAGGCTGCTGTTGACTCCGGCGTTGTTGTTTTGGCAAAACGCGCAGGTGAAGTTACCTACGTTTCAGCTAGTACAATTAAAATCCGTGCAAAGAACGGCGAAATTGACGAATACGAACTCATTAAGTTCTTGCGTTCTAACCACGGCACCTGTATTAACCAAAAGCCAATCGTTTCTGTTGGCGAACAGGTTGTAGAACATCAGGTTATCGCTGACGGTCCTGCAACTAGTGGCGGTGAAATTTCACTTGGTCGTAACGCCTTAATCGGCTTTATGACTTGGGAAGGTTACAACTACGAAGACGCTGTTTTAATTAATGAACGTCTTGTTCGTGAAGATATTTACACTTCTATTCATATTGAAGAATATGAGATCGAATGCCGCGATACAAAGCTTGGACCCGAAGAAATTACACGTGACATCCCCAACGTTGGTGATGATGCGCTTAAGGATTTGGACGAACGCGGTATTATCCGTATTGGTGCCGAAGTTACCGCAGGTGACATTCTTGTTGGTAAGGTTACACCTAAGGGCGAAACCGAGCTTACCGCTGAAGAAAGACTTTTACGTGCAATCTTCGGCGAAAAGGCACGTGAAGTTCGTGATACTTCTTTACGTGTTCCCCACGGTGAATACGGTACAATCGTTGACGTTAAGGTATTTACAAGAGAAAACTCTTCAGAACTCAGCCCCGGTGTTAACGTTGTTGTACGTTGTTATATTGCTCAAAAGCGTAAGATTTCTGTAGGCGATAAGATGGCTGGTCGTCACGGTAATAAGGGTGTTGTATCCCGCATTTTACCAAGTGAAGATATGCCCTTCTTACCCGACGGTACACCGCTTGATATCGTTCTTAACCCATTGGGCGTACCTTCACGTATGAATATCGGTCAGGTACTTGAAGTTCACTTGGGTTATGCTGCAAAGGCACTTGGCTGGCACATCTGCACACCTGTATTCGATGGTGCACACGAAGAAGATATCCGTGAATGCTTCCGTTTAGCAGAAGAAGATACAAAGGGCGACGATTATGCATATAAGAACTCTGCCGCTTTGGACTTCTCACGCATTCCGCTTACCGAAGATGCTAAAACTCAACTTTACGACGGCCGTACAGGCGAACCGTTTGATAACCCTGTAACCGTTGGTTATATGTATTACCTCAAACTCCACCACTTAGTTGACGATAAGATTCACGCTCGTTCTACCGGTCCATACTCATTGGTTACACAACAACCCTTGGGTGGTAAGGCACAGTTCGGTGGTCAGCGTTTTGGTGAAATGGAAGTTTGGGCACTTGTAGCTTATGGTGCAGCTTACACCTTGCAGGAAATCTTGACCGTTAAGTCGGACGACGTTGTTGGTCGTGTTAAGACTTATGAATCTATCGTTAAGGGTCAAAACATTCCCGCGCCCGGTGTGCCTGAATCATTTAAGGTTCTTATTAAGGAATTACAGTCCTTGGGTCTTGACGTTAAGGTACTTGATAAATATAAGGAAGAAATCGACCTTAAACAGTCATTTGATGATGACGATATCACTATCGGTACACCCGCATTACCCGAAAACAGTGAATTCGAAGAAGAAACCGTTGTTGACGGCTTGAACGGCTACACCTTACAAGACGAAAACGGCGACGCAATAGAAGAAACCGCAAACTCAGACGAGTTTGAAGACCAATAATTAAGGAGGGGCATATAATGGCAGAAATCGAATTTGAATCCATAAAAATAGGTCTTGCATCTCCCGAACAAATCAGAAGTTGGTCACACGGGGAAGTGACAAAGCCCGAAACCATTAACTACCGTACCTTAAAGCCTGAACAGGGCGGTCTTTTCTGCGAACGCATTTTTGGACCCCAAAAGGACTGGGAATGCCATTGCGGAAAGTATAAGCGTATTCGCTATAAGGGTAAGGTTTGTGAACGCTGCGGTGTTGAAGTTACCCGTGCTAAGGTACGCCGTGAGCGTATGGGTAGCATTGAACTTGCAGCTCCCGTATCACATATTTGGTATTTTAAGACTATCCCTTCCAAAATGGGCTTAGTTCTTGATATTACACCCAAAGCACTTGAACAAGTGCTCTATTTTTCACAGTATATCGTAATCGACCCCGGTACTACACCGCTTGAAAAGAAGCAGCTTTTAAACGAAAAGCAGTATATGGATATGCGCGAAAAGTATGAAGACGACTTTAAGGCAGGCATGGGTGCCGAAGCTATTAAAGAGCTTCTTTGCGAAATTGACCTTGATAAAGCTTGTAACGAATTACGTGCTGAGCTTGATGATGCAACAGGTCAAAAGCGCGTTCGTATTTTAAAGCGACTTGAAGTTTTAGAAGCATTCCGTCAGTCAGGCAACCGTCCTGAATGGATGATTCTTGACGTTATTCCGGTAATTCCGCCCGATTTGCGCCCAATGGTACAGCTCGACGGTGGCCGTTTTGCAACAAGCGACCTTAACGACCTTTACAGACGTGTTATCAACCGTAATAACCGTCTTAAGAGACTTTTGGAACTCCACGCGCCTGACATTATCGTTCGTAACGAAAAGAGAATGCTTCAAGAAGCAGTTGACGCTCTTATCGACAACGGCAGACGCGGTAAGCCTGTTACAGGTCCTAACAACCGTGCGCTCAAGTCCCTTTCAGATATGCTTAAGGGTAAGCAGGGCCGTTTCCGTCAAAACTTGCTTGGTAAGCGTGTTGACTACTCGGGCCGTTCGGTTATCGTTGTAGGTCCTGAACTTAAGATGTACCAATGCGGTCTTCCTAAGGAAATGGCACTTGAACTCTTCAAGCCCTTTGTAATGAAGCGTCTTGTTGAAACCAAGATTGTTACCAACATTAAAACTGCTCGTAAGATGGTTGACCGTGCTTCTGCTGAAGTATGGGATGCATTAGAGCTTGTAATTAAAGAACATCCCGTTCTTTTAAACCGTGCTCCTACACTTCACCGCTTGGGTATTCAAGCATTTGAACCCGTGCTTGTTGAAGGTAAGGC
>JAZRBQ010000117.1:0-9346 GCA_045635145.1 Acutalibacteraceae bacterium
GTGAAAGAAAGCACCTCATCCACCGTTGACACGGTCCCCCTTCTCCTCAAGGAGAAGGCTAAACAGTATCAATTAAAGAAGTTAGTTAATCTTTGGCTAACAGCTTGTTAAGTTCCGACATAAAGGTATTAATATCCTTAAACTGACGATAAACCGAAGCGAAACGTACGTATGCTACTTCGTCAATACCCTTTAATTTTTCCATAACAAGTTCGCCAATTTTTTCACTTGTAACTTCGCGGTCAAGTGAGTTTTGAATGATACCTTCAATATCGTCAATAAGCTTGTCAAGCATATCGATAGATACAGGGCGCTTTTCACAAGCACGCAAAAGACCGTTCATAATTTTGTTGCGGTTAAAGGTTTCGCGTGATTTATCCTTTTTAATAACAATGATAGGTAAACTTTCAATAATTTCGTAGGTAGTAAAGCGTTTTGCACATTGCAAACATTCACGTCTGCGGCGGATTCTTTGACCTTCGTCGGTTGGGCGTGAGTCAATTACCTTACTTTCTTCATAAGAGCAAAAACGACAATTCATAAAGAGCACTCCTTGTATTTTAAATTTTGCCAAATTATTACTTGTATTATACAACATATAGTGGTAAAATACAAGCATAAATTCTATTTTTGGAGGCATTTTATGGCTAATTTTCAGTTAGAAGCAGCAAAAAGCGGCGATACCGTCGCAATCATGCACACCACAATGGGTGATATTAAAATAAAACTCTTTAAAGAAGAAACACCCAAGACCTTTGAAAACTTTACAACCCACGCTAAAAACGGCTATTATAACGGTCTTATTTTCCACCGTGTAATTAAAGATTTTATGATTCAAGGCGGCGACCCAATGGGTTCGGGTATAGGCGGCGAATCTATTTGGGGCAGAAGTTTTGAAGATGAATTCACACCCAAACTTCACAATCTTCGCGGTGCGTTATCTATGGCAAATGCAGGTCCTAACACAAACGGCAGTCAGTTCTTTATCGTGCAGGCTAACACAGTACCCGCAAATATGTTAGCACAAATGAAGGATTTGCCCGATGCATTCCCCGCAGACTGTGCCGAAGCGTATGCCGAACTCGGCGGCACACCTTGGCTTGACTACCGCCACAGCGTTTTCGGTCAGGTTTATGAAGGAATGGACGTTGTAGATGCTATCGCAAACGTTAAGGTAGGCCCCAACGACAAGCCAGTTGTTGCGGTTGAAATTGAAAGCATTGAAATTATAGAACTTTAATGAATAATAACACTCCCTTTAAGAGAAAATATCTTCTAAAGGGAGTGTTTTTTATGAAACCCAATAATAATCAGTATTCCAATATGGTTAAGAAGCTGTCGCCACCGTCACCAAAGCTTAAGGACTGCCTTTTAGCCTTTTTGGTAGGCGGTACAATTTGTGTTTTGGGGCAATTGCTTTTAGAGTTTTATTCCAAAACAGTAAATCTTAATGAAGAATTGGCAAAAACGGCGGTCACGATTAGCTTAATATTTTTGTCGGCTTTGCTGACCGCCTTAAAATTGTTTAATAAAATCGCAAAATTTGCAGGTGCGGGTACACTTGTGCCAATCACGGGCTTTGCCAATGCGGTGGTTTCACCCGCAATCGAATTTAAGGCAGAAGGCTTTGTCTTGGGCGTTGGTGCAAATATGTTCAAAATTGCAGGCCCTGTAATCGTGTATGGAACAATTGCGAGTGTAGTTTATGGGGTTGTTTATTGGATTACGACATTATTCTAATGAAAAAGGCTTGACCAATCGGTCAAGCCTTTTTAGTTTATTCGAATTTTTTACCGCAATATGGACAATGTGTTGCAAAGGGAACGCGTTTCCACAAATATGAATTACAATGGAGACAACGCCACAAAATTAAAGTGAGAATAAAATATGCAACAAGCAAAAAGATGGAAATGGTAATACCGATTGCAGTTTGAGTGAAAAAATGGTAAAAAATCAAAATTGCTAATATAAGTACGATTCCTACTGCAATTAAAATTCTTCGTTTAGTTATGAAACTCATATGTATCGCCTCGTTTGGATGTGAATCTTTGATTATAATTCGTTCAAATAATACGCGCGGGTGCAGGCGTAGTTGCCGTCGGGGGCGGTAACGGTTAATCGAACGTAAGCATTATCGTCGCCGTTTGCACGAAAAATAAAATCGGTAATGTCAAATTCGGCGCTATTAAGCCAATTTTCACCGTCGGCTGTTGCAACACGGCCGTATCTTCCGTGGGTTTCAAGGGTTATACGCTGAGCGTCTGAGCAGGTAATTTTAAGGATGTTATCTTCAATAGTAAGAGCAGAAATTTCGGGTCCGCAGGACATATAAAGGTCGCCTTTTTCAAGTGCATCAATAACGCTTGCGTAGGTTAATTCTTGAGCGCCTACCATAATCCAAGCACCGCCTATCGCCGCACGTTTGTGGGTGTCGTCGCTGCCCAAAGGTAAGATGCGGTTGCCAAGGTTTAAAAGGTCCTTGAAAACGCGTTCGTTATTATCGTTGGTGCCAAGGCAGCAACATTCGCTGTTGCGTACTTCCATACCCCAAAGGTCTTTTAACGGGGCATAATCTGGGTAGCTTTGGCAGGACCAACCCGGGTGGTTGTAGGTCACAAGAAAGCCCTTTTCGTTTGCTTTTGCTATCATAGCATTTATGCAATCGGTGTTATAATACAATTCCATTCCTTCGCACTGCATTTTTTCTTCGAAAGGTGCTGCTTGGGGGAATTTATGAGTAATTTTACCCGGTGTCCAAAGATTGTCGCGACGCTTGGCAATTAAATTTAAATGATAGGTCGGTCCGTTTAGCGTTGAACGGTAATCTTTGTGGTCTATATTCACTTCGATACCGGTGAGCATAAGAAAATCAGGTGTGTTCATATCCGAATAATCAACAATTACATTGTGGTCGGTAATGCAAAGCACTTGGTAACCCAAAGACTTATAAATTTCGATAATTTCGGTAGGAGTTAGCTCGCCGTCTGAAACGGTGGTGTGGGTATGTAAATTGGTTTTGAAATACTTATTTACCTGCGGTAAAAGATGTTTAATGTTTTCCAAAATTTTACCTTCCTGACTAAAAAATGTTTTAATAATTATATCATATATCATTTAAAAAATCAATCAATCAAAGGTGATATTGCAATATAAATTTGCATTTTAAACGGCTGTGTAATATAATTAACAGGTAAAGGGGTGAGGGTGTGTACAAAACCGCTAACGATTATTACAAAGAAAAATACGGCTGTAAGGTGTATAAATTGTCGATTGACGGCGGTTTTACCTGCCCTAACCGTGATGGTACTGTCTCTACGGGCGGCTGTATATTTTGCTCGGCTTTAGGTAGTGGTGAATTTGCCGAAAAAGGCACTAATATAACCGACCAATTAGAAAAGGCGAAATTAAGAGTTGAAAGAAAGATTAAAAACGGAAAATATATAGCTTATTTTCAGTCGTTTACAAATACTTACGCCCCGACTGAACGTTTAAAAGAATTGTTTTACGAGGCAATAAAACTCGATTATATTGTAGGTTTAAATATTGCCACCCGACCTGATTGTTTACCCGAAAGCACTATAGAATTATTAAAAGAACTCAACCAAATTAAGCCTGTAACGGTTGAATTGGGGTTGCAAACAAGTGATGATGCGTTAGGCGAATACATAAACCGTGGATATAAAACCGCAGTTTACGAAAAGGCGGTTTTACGCCTTAAAAGTGCGGGGCTTGAGGTTATCACCCATATTATAATTGGGCTTCCGAACGATAATCCCGTAAAAACTACCGAATTTGCCGTAAAATGCGGTACTGACGGGGTTAAATTCCACCTTTTACATATTTTAAAAAATACCCGTTTAGCTCAAGAATTTGAAAAAGGTAGGGTAAAGGCACTTGAATTAGAAAATTATGCCCAAATTTTGAAAGAATGTATATCGGTTTTGCCCGAAAATGTTGTTGTTCACAGAATTACAGGCGACGGCGCTAAAAAGGATTTAATAGCACCGCTTTGGTCAGCCGATAAAAAGAAGACCTTAAACTTTTTAAATAAATATTTGCAAAATTAAATGCTTGACCCAGTCGGTCAAGCATTTTTTAATGTGTATTTTAATGGGTTATTTTCAATATAATCCCAAATTTCGTTATAGTCGGTTTGGTTGCGGATTGTATGTTCGTAAAAGGATTTTTGCCAAATGGGTTTGCCAATTTGTTTTGTTATAGAACCCTTAAATTGTTTAACCACACGGGATATCGTAGGGGCGAACTGTGTTCGCCCGCTATTGTTAGAATTTATAGAAATTATAAAATGTATATGGTTGGGCATAATACAATATTTATCAACAGCAACGGATTCGTAAACGGAATTTAATTTTTGTATTTCATTATCTATGATTTTTCCTAAATTAGATAATGGTATATTATCGGGCGAACACAGTTCGCCCCTACGGATTTCCCATAGATGATTTTCTCTGTTTGCGGTGCAAATTGTTATAAAATACGCGCCGTTTGTAGAATAATCGTAATTTTCAATGCGTATTTGTTTGCGTTTTGGAAGGTTAGGCATTTTATAATCCTTTATTTTTAAGGTTGCTTACCAAATTTACGTAAAATTCTCTAACATCAAAGCCGTCGATATTTTCACGGTTTAAATCAATCATATCGCCATGGGATATTCCGCGTTTACCTTGCGGGCGTAAAAGGATATAATTTTCGCCCCATTTGAACGAATCTTCACTCACAAGGCCGTCATTTTCACCACTAAAATGCTTAACCAAATGGTATGAAAAATTCAATGGGAATTTACCGCTAGTGGCTTTGGTTAATACCGTGCCGACACTTTGGGTATAAACGCCGTCAGGTGTTGGCATTTGCGGGTTTAGTTCTTTTAAGGCTGAATCGGTCAAATCGTTTACAGCGGCTAAAAAATCGGCATCTTCTCCGAACTTTTTAAGTGCGGAATTATATGTATTTGCAACCTTATTTTTAATATCAGCAGAGATTTTGTTAAGCAAACAATCAGCAAACAAGCAGCCCTTGTGCGGAGTGTTTATAGTGGTAAGTGATGCCACCTTATCGGCAATACCAAGGTTTGAAATTGCATAACGGCAGTCGAGTCCGCCTTTTGAATGGGCGATAATATTTACTTTTTCGGCGCCTGTTTCGGCTAAAATTTCTAAAATGCGGTTCTTAATGAAAACGGCACTGTCAGCCACAGAAGCTGCCGACGGATGATTGCCATAATAAATTGTAGCGCCGTTTGTTTCTAATTCTTTAGGAATACGTCCCCAATAGTTAAAGAATTTGGTGTCGCGGAAAAATACACCATGTACCAATAAAATAGGGTATTTGGTGGCGCAAATTTTTCGGTTTGCTCTTTGGCGGTTTAGCTTTTCTTTTTTCTTTTCAAACAAGCATTCGGTTGCGGTGGTTTTTATTATAAAGAATAAAGCGACTAAATTTGCTACAGGTATCATACCGCAAATTATACCAATAATTCTAAGTTTAATACCTAATTGTGTTGAGGTTAAGTAAACGCAAATTATACCGTTCCAAAAAACGATAAAGTTAACCCCGAAACAAATCAAGGCACTCCAAACGAAAGTCATATAATCGGTTGGTATTGTTTTAATGCCGAGTATTATGTGATAAACGGCGCTTACTATTACCGATATGTAAAATACGGTTAGCAAAATCGTACCGTGATTGCAAACCTTAAGCTTAAACGACTTTACATTAATGGTAAATATACCTGCAAAAACATTTATTAATACAAAAACCGGAATGATAATAAAAAGACTTTGTGTGGTGCTTTTAATAAATGTAAATGAGTTTGCAATAAAACTAATTATGGCGGAATATGTTACGGTTTCAAATAAAAGCATATTAATACCTCTGGTTAACGTTAGTTGTTTCTACAATAAGCTTCAATGCCTTCTTGGTATATTGTGTTTAAGACGTCTTCTAAAGTTTCATTCAGGTCTTTTTCTAAGTTTTTATTTACAACACCCTTGTAGGCGTTTTTGCCGAGATGAACGTATAAAAGGTCGGTATCGACCAAAACAATACGCTTAGTGTCGTTTTCGCCAAAGTGTGAAATTTTAACAATAAGGGTGTAGGTATAGTTATCAAGCGGGCGGGAATTCAGGACATCGAATTCTTTGTTTATGTAAACAAATTGTTTTTTTAGTTTGAGGTTGTATTGCTTGGCGTTGGCAGAGAACGGCTCTAATAATCGGCTGATTTTCGCCTGTACTTCACGTTCTAAAGCGGCAATTTCGGTTGTGTCGTAAGTTTTATTATTGTCTTTCTTTTTGTTTTTCTTTTTAGAAATACCCGAAATATTACCGTCCCAATATTCTTCTAAAAGCTTTTTTGTGCGGAAATTGCGGGTCAGACGTCCGTCCATATAAGGCTTTTTTTCGCCTTCAACGTTACCTTCAATTTCAAAAATTCGCGAAATTATCACTTCTATAAAAACGTATTTAGAGCTAGTTGACGAATCTATCGTTGCGGTTATTCTACGAATATTTTCCCATAGATAACGCTCATCACGAAAGAAAATGCGTTTAAAGGTAAGGCCTTCGCTGTCGAAAATATAACAATAAGGAAAGATTATTATGGGTACAAGAATAAATAAGGCGGCAATGCCACAGAAAAAATAGCCGAAGTCTTTAACATTTTCGGTGAGAAACCTAATCCCACCCCATAGTGAAAGAAGACCTGTTATGAGAAATATATTAAAGGTTGAGTTAAGTGCAATTTGTCTTTTGTTTTCCATAAATATTGTATCCCTTAAAGCTTTGTTGTTCTAATTATATCATACAATTACCTATTTGCAAATATTTTTTATATAAAAACAGGCGGTTAAACCGCCTGTTTAAAAGTTTAGTTTTTTAGTTTTTTATTCAAGTTATTCGTTCTGCGTTTTGTAAAAAGGTAAATTCCAACCCAAATTAAAAGGTATCCTACGATGAAAATAATTGTGAAAATTGATAGGCTTTCAAGGTTACGAGGAATCCAATCATTCATTAAATACATTATAAGGTAATCTAAATATAAAACTGCGCCGTGAATAAGTATGGCAGATATTATGGGTAGGCGTTCTACTTGGTAAATCGCCTGTATTCCAGCAGCGATAAATGCCATTAAAGTTATGGACAAAATGCCTTTGCAAACCTCACTTGGTGTGAGAGCGGTAACAGTGCCGTTAGCACCTAAAATGCCGTAAACAATCGCTAAAATCACAGGTCCACCCCAAGCGGCGAGTAAGCCTCTTTTTAAAAATTCCAAACAAAACTTTTTCATTACTTATACCTCCTTTTAATTTCAGCAAAGCAACGCCTTGAAACGTAATCGGTAAAACCGCACTTAAAAACGGCATCAACCGCACCGCTGAAGTTGGCTTTAAAGCGGTCAATTTTAGTTTCGTTTGCGATGGTGCTTTTATTTATTCTAATAAAGCTTGAAGGTAAAAGCTTTTCAATTTCAAAAAGGCGCTGCTTTAAGCGGTATTTTTTGCCGTCACTGTAAACTGCAAAGGTTTTACTGTCGATGACTGTTATGCACTCAATTTCCGCAATATTAAGACTTATAATTTCATCCTCAGTAAAAGCGGGGATTTTGTCGGCACCGGAATATTCTAAAACAAGTGATTCAATTTTGTCTATAAGAGCCGAGCGTTCGTGAACGGTGGCTATAATTTCTTCGGTGTTGTTTTTATCAATAATCAGTTTAAACTTCATTTAGGCACCTCCCGTAATTTAACTATATCATAAAAACGCAAAAAGTGTTAGTTTTTTAATTATTTGGTATTTTTTCGTCTTCAAGCGGTAGATTTTTAAAACACGACGAGCCTTTAAGCACAGGAATAGTATGTGATTTTGTAAATATACTATAAATGTAAACTGAAAATTGCAAAAAATAAAAATTTTTGTTGCATTTTTGAGCAAAACGTGGTAAAATCTATATGAAAATGCAACCGAGGGTTGCAAATTCGACATTTTAATCGATTGAAAAGGAGAATATTTATGACAATCGGTGAAAAAATTTGTAATTTAAGAAATAGCGCTAATATTTCCCAAGAAGAATTGGCTGAAAAACTTTCGGTTTCTCGCCAATCGGTTTCAAAGTGGGAAATGGACCAAGCACTCCCTCAAATTGACAAGGTAATAATGCTTTGTAATTTGTTTTCTATCACTACAGACGAACTTTTACAAGAAGATATTGCAATTAACGTAGCAACTAAGGGCGAGAAGAAGAAAAACCGTTACTTCGGTACCGACGGTTTCCGTGGCGAAGCTAACGTTTCACTAACTTCGGAACAGGCTTACAAGGTTGGTAGATTCTTAGGCTGGTATTTCTCATCCAAACTTTCGGGTTGCGAAAATCCCAACTACCGTCCCCGTATAGTAATAGGTAAAGACACCCGTCTTTCAAGTTATATGCTTGAATATTCACTCGTTGCAGGTATTACCGCTTCGGGTGCTGATGCTTATATGCTTCACGTTACCACCACACCCAGCGTTTCTTATGTTACCAAGCAGGACGATTTTGACTGCGGTATTATGATTACTGCTTCGCACAATCCTTTCTATGATAACGGCATTAAGGTTATTAACCGTTACGGCGAAAAGTTGGACGACGCTACAACCGCTTATATTGAAGATTATCTTGACGGCGACCTTAAGGCTTTGGGCGTTGAAGATAAGGAATTACCCCTTGCTACAAAGTCAAATATCGGTAAAATTATTGACTATGTTTCGGGTAGAAACCGCTACGTTGCTTACCTTATTTCCTTGGCATCACATTCTTATAAGGATTTGAGAATCGGTCTTGACTGTGCAAACGGTGCTTCTTGGATGATTGCAAAATCAGTTTTCGGCGCATTGGGTGCAAAGGTTATGGTTATTGGCGACACACCCGACGGTTTAAACGTAAATATGGGTTGCGGTTCAACACATATTGAAAAGCTTTGCCAAATGGTTAAAGAAAATCACTTAGATTTAGGCTTTGCCTTTGACGGCGACTGCGACCGTTGTATTGCGGTTGACGGCAACGGTAACGAAGTTGACGGCGATAAGATGCTTTACATTTTAGGTAAACGCTTAAAGTCACGCGGTATGCTTAATGACGATACAGTAGTTGCTACTATTATGTCTAACAGCGGCTTTATTAATAGTCTTGAAAAGGCTGGTATGAAGTGTGTTCAAACCGACGTTGGCGACCGCTTTGTTTACGAAAGTATGCAAAACAATGATTATTCGTTAGGTGGCGAGCAATCGGGCCATATTATTCTTAAAAAATATGCTACCACAGGCGATGGCTTGTTAACCGCTATTATGGTTAC
>JAZRBQ010000118.1:0-6468 GCA_045635145.1 Acutalibacteraceae bacterium
AAATCCTTTTCCTTTAAGCCTTTATGAATTTTAGACATTACGGTTGACCATTGGTTTTTAGCTATTGAAAGGTTAGCCGAAGGCATCTTCTGCATAGTAGCATAACCGCACCAAGAAGATACTACATAATATGGTGAACCACCTACAAACCATTTATCATTATCCGAGCTTGAAGTACCTGTTTTGCCGAAAAGCTTCATCTTCTTAACCGAAGATGCAACCGATGTAGCAGTACCTTGTTCGCCGTAGATAACGGTTTGTAAAAGCTTGTTCATAATCATTGCGGTGTCGTCGCCTATTACGGTTTTCGGCATAGGATTCTTTTCAAGAATAACGCTACCCTTTTGGTCGGTAACCTTGGTGTAGAAGGTGGGCTCATAATAAAGACCGCCATTGCCGAAAACAGCATAAGCTGATGCAGATTCAAGTGTGGTAAGACCTCCGCTTGTACCGCCAAGACCCATTGACGAAAGGTTTATATCCTGTTCGTTAAGGTTTTTAAGCTCTAGCTTTTGGGTTAAGAAATCATAGCTGTTTTGAACACCCATTTGATGCACCAAAGCAATCGGAATAGTATTTATTGAGCGTTCAATAGCCTTTTGAGCGGTCATATTGCCCGAATAACCGCCGCCTGCATTTTTAGGTGTCCATTTACCGTATGAAGTTTTAGTATCGTTAAGAATGGTCGAATAATTTATAACGCCGCGTTCAATTGCGGGTGCGTATGCTGCCAACGGCTTCATAGTAGAACCGGGTTGACGCTTAGCATCGGTGGCACAGTTAAAGCCGCGGTTACGTGTTTTTTCACCAATACCGCCAACAATAGCCTTAACCTCACCCTCATAGTTCATAACAGTCATAGCGCCCATAAGTGAATCGCCCTTGGCGCTCTTTTTGGCTTTCTTTTCAACGTCAATATAAGCCTTTTCTACAACCGACTGAATATCGGTATCAACCGTTGCATAAATCTTATATCCACCGTTGTAAATAAGTTGTTCTGCCTTTTCTTCGGTATAACCGTATTTGTCACACAAATCTTCAACCACTTGGTCAATAAGGGCATCAATAAAGTAAGAATTTATAGCGTCCTTAGCTGTGGCGTTTTCGTTAACCTTAACCTCAATTTCGGTAGCAACCGCTTCGTCATATTCTTCTTGAGTAATGTAGCCTTGGTCTAACATTTCATAAAGAACTGTATTGCGACGGGTTTTATTGTTTTCGGGGTTAGTATCAGGCGCATAGTATGACGGCGCCTTGGTAATAGATGCCAAACAAGCGCATTCAGCTATCGTAAGCTCATGCACCTCTTTACCGAAGTAATAATTTGCTGCAACCTGCACACCGTAAGTACCGTGACCCATAGGAATAGTATTAAGATAACACTCTAAAATAACGTCCTTGGTGTATTTGGTTTCAAGATAACGCGCACGCATAATTTCGCGCACCTTACGCCCTGCATCTTGCTTACGGTCATCGGTTAAGTTCTTAACCAACTGCTGTGTTATGGTTGAACCACCGAATTTATCGTCAAAATGGAAAAACTGGTTAAGCAAAGCACCAAAGGTACGCTTCCAGTTAACACCGTAGTGGGTTTCAAAGCCCTTGTCTTCAATCGCAATAAAGGCGTTTGCCAAATTGCCCGGAATACCCTTGTAGTCTTCATCACCGTTTTCAATGGCAACTTCATCGTAATCAACCCAAATACGATTATACATACCGTGAAGTCTTTGGTATTCTTCCCACTTACCCTTGTCATTTTCAACATAAACAGTGGTAGTAAAGTTAAGTTTCAAATCGTTAAGGTTTTGGTCAACTGTACCATCAACCATTGTGAACGCATACACTAGAAAGCTACCCGCAACAATAGCAACGGTAATAACGCCCACCAAAAAAACGGTGAGCACGGCTTTAAGTATTTTCTGCTTTTTAGGTTTCTTGGGTGTTGGTGTTTCGGCTGTAGTTTTTTCCACATTGGTAGAAAAACTGTTAAGGTCAAAGCTTGTTTGACTGTCGTCCACACCGTTATTAGAATTATCGTAACTAAACAAATCTCTATCGTCCATAAGAATCTCCTATCTACAATAAATCTATTATAGTATAACATATATTTCCTATAAAATCAACTTTCGCGAGGTTTGTTAACATCTTTGTAATAATTTACTTGAAATTCAATTTAAGGTATGGTATTATTTAACAGTATTAGGGAGTAGTTTGCGCGATTTCGCGTTGCATCTTGCGTCATGACGGCTTATGCCCGCAATTTGCATTAAATAACGAGACTTTTACTGTGTTAAAGCACAGTAAAAGTCTTTTTTTACGCCCTAAAAAATAAAGAAAGGTGTAAGTTTTATGGCATTTATTACAGACATTTTAAGCGAACTTAGCTTCCTTGTCGAAAATGTTTCGGCATTTGCCGCTGCAGGCGGTTGGAAGTACCTTGTAATGTGGGCTATCGGCGGTGTACTTATTTATCTTGCAATTCGTCACGATATGGAACCAACATTACTTTTGCCCATGGGCTTTGGCACAATTTTAGTCAACATTCCATCTTCAGGCGCTATTAACCAGTTCAACGAAACAGGCGAACTTGTTGTAGAAGGTGCACTTAGTACCCTCTTCAATGCAGGTATTGCTAACGAATTATTCCCCCTTATCCTATTTATAGGTATCGGTGCGATGATTGACTTTGGTCCCCTTCTTACTAACCCCAAGCTTATGATTTTCGGCGCAGCAGCACAATTTGGTATCTTCTTTACCTTCTGCCTGGCTTCAATGTTCTTTAGCACACCCGAAGCTGCATCTATCGGTATTATCGGCGCTGCGGACGGTCCGACAGCTATCGTTGTTGCCAACAAGCTTTTAGGTCCTGATAGCCGCATCACAGGTGCAATAATGGTTGCAGCATACTCATATATGGCACTTGTACCCATTATCCAACCCCCTGTTATCAAGGCGCTTACCACCAAAAAAGAACGCCTTATCAGAATGCCTTATCAAGCGAAAGAAGTATCAAAACTTACCAAAATTTTATTCCCCATTATCATTACCGTCGTTGCAGGCGTTGTAGCACCCGAATCGGTATCCCTTATTGGTTTCCTTATGTTTGGTAACCTAATACGCGAATGCGGTGTGCTTAACTCACTTTCCGAAACCGCACAAAAGGTACTCGCAAACCTTATTACAATTTTCTTAGGCATTACAATCGCGGTTCAGATGGAAGCTTCCAAGTTCTTGCAATTAGAAACCCTTTTAATCCTCGGTCTCGGCTTGTTTGCCTTTGTTTTCGACACCGCAGGCGGCGTTTTATTTGCAAAACTCATCAACCTTTTCTTACCTAAAGACAAGAAAATCAACCCCATGATCGGTGCCGCAGGTATTTCAGCATTCCCAATGTCTGGCCGTGTTGTTCATAAAATGGGACTTAAGGAAGACCCTCAAAACTTCCTGCTTATGCAATCTATCGGTGTAAACGTTTCGGGACAGATTGCATCTGTTATTGCAGGCGGTCTTATCCTTAACTTCTTCATGTAGGAGGTAAATTATGTTTAATAATTTCGTTTTAGCAAGCAGCTTTTTTTCTAAATTCACCCCTATAGCATTTATAGATAACTTAAAATATATGCTCTCAGGCATGATTGCTATATTTATTGTTATAGGAGTTATAATTTTAATAACAATGCTTCTTAACAAACTTTTTTCAACTAAAAAATAATATTTATTATATTATATTGTAGGGAACGGTAAAAATGCCGTTCCCCTTTTTTGTTTTCGAAAGACAGTAATGCTTATTAAAATTTTTTAAAATTTTTTCAAAAAAACTATTGACAAATGCAAAATCTTATGTATAATAAAATAGTAATCATTACTGATTTGGGGTGATTAAATGAAGCACTATTCAAAACAGCGTGAAGCTATTTTGGAAGTTTTACGCGAGACAGATACCCACCCCACAGCAAATTGGATTTACGAAAAGGTCCGCGAAAAAATCCCCAACATAAGCCTTGGCACAGTTTACCGCAATTTAGGCGCACTTACGGCCGACGGCACCGTGCTAAAAATTGAAGTTGGCGACGGGTTTGAACACTTTGATGGTGATATTTCCCCTCATTTACACCTATACTGTAGAGAGTGCGAAACTATCATCGATCAAGGACTCAAATCAGACTACATTAAAAATGTAGCCAAAAACAGCGGATTTAAAACCGACACAACAATTTATGTGGCTTACGGTATCTGCGAAAATTGTAATAAAAACTAAAAACAAACACTAAATAAAATTCTTGGAGGAAAACAAAATGAAAAAATATGTATGTCTTATCTGCGGTTACACACACGAAGGCGAAAACGCTCCCGACGAATGCCCAATCTGCCACGCACCTGCTTCTAAGTTTAAAGAACAGGCTGAAGAAAAAAGCTGGGCTGCTGAACACGTTGTAGGTATTGCAAAGGGCGTTGACCCCATGATTATTGAAGGTCTTCGCGAAAACTTTAACGGCGAATGCTGTGAAGTTGGTATGTATCTTGCAATGTCACGTGTGGCTCACCGTGAAGGCTATCCCGAAATTGGTCTTTACTGGGAAAAGGCAGCTTTGGAAGAAGCTGAACACGCTGCAAAGTTTGCTGAACTTTTAGGCGAAGTTGTAACCGACAGCACCAAGAAAAACCTTGAAATGCGCGTTGACGCTGAAAACGGCGCAACACTTGGTAAGTTTGAACTTGCTAAAAAGGCTAAAGAATTAGGTCTTGACGCTATTCACGATACCGTTCACGAAATGGCTCGTGACGAAGCAAGACACGGTAAAGCATTTGAAGGTCTTTTAAAGAGATATTTCAAATAAAATACAGGCGACAAATTTAAGCCGCCCAAAATAAAATTTCAAACGGGCGGATATATTATCCGTCCGTTTTTTCATTAACCTGTAAGGAGGTATATTTATGAAAAACAAATTCTTTCAAAAACTTTCAGTATTAGCACTCTCATTTGCATTTATATTTTTATTAACCGCTTGTGTTCCTGAGATCCATATCCACACCGGTGGAAACGGCAGCGAAAACTCCGCCGTTCAAAATGATTCGACCGAAAACGAAGCTATAGCTTCTACCGACGAAAAGACAGAAAGCAAACAAGAAGAAACCCCCTCCACAAATGTTGAATCTTCCAAAAAGGAAGAAACTACTTCTTCGAAGGAAACCAACACTTCTTCTAAAAAGCCAACTTCATCATCTCAAAATTCCAGCACTTCCACCAGTTCGCAAATTTCTGCTTCTAAGGCTAAGTCAATAGCTTTTAAGGATGCAGGACTTAAGGAAAGTGAAGTTTACGATTTAGAGGTTGAATTAGACCGCGATAACGGCACCCTTTATTACGATGTTTCTTTTGAAAAGGACGGCAAAGACTACGATTACGAAATCAATGCCAAAACCGGCAAAATAATATCGGTTGAAAAGCCAAATACCACTACAAGCGAAGCTAAAATTTCAAAATCGAAGGCTAAAACCACCGCGCTTACACACGCAGGTGTTAAAGAAACCGAGATTTCACGTTATGAAGTAGAGCTTGAAAAGGACGACGGCGTTTGGAAGTATGAGATTTCCTTTAACGTGGGCCGTACCGAATACGACTACACAATCAACGCCGAAACAGGCAAAATCCTTGAAAGTGAAAAGGATATCGACGATTAATAAATTTTTCAAAACCGTCCGAAAGGGCGGTTTTATTTTTAAAAAAATTAATTTTTTAGTATAAAAAAAGTTTCCTTCCGCATACTAAAACAAAAGGAGGTTACTTTTATGAAAAATAAAATCTTAAAAAACTTATATCTATTAGCATTAATTTTTGCCCTTGTAATATCCCTTGCAGCTTGCGGAAAGAACGATAACACAAATTCCGACGATAAGGCAAGCAGTAATGACGGTATGAGCCAGTTGGAATCAGATTTAATGCCCTCGCAAAACAATAATTCGGGCACAAATTCTACCAACTCACAGCAAAATTCGCAAAACGGTAGCAATACTCAAAACAGCAACAATATCACAAGCGATACTGCAAAAATCACCAAGGACGAAGCCAAAAAAATTGCCCTTAAGGACGCAAACCTTAAAGAAAACGAAATCACCAATTTTGAAATTGAATTAGACCGTGAAAATAATACACTCGTATATGATATTTCGTTTGATAAGGGCACCGAAGACTACGATTATCACATTGATGCTAATAGCGGCAAAATAATTAAAAAAGACAAAGATACAAACGATTAAGAGGAAAACGCTCACCATAAAAGTGAGCGTTTTTTATGTTAAAGCCTTGCGAAGCTTAGTTAAAATTTTCTTTTCCGCGCGTGATACCTGCACCTGCGACATATTTACAAGAGTTGCCGTTTTGCTTTGGGTAAAGCCTTCATAATAACGGTATTTTACGATTTTGATTTCATCATCTTCTAAATATTTAAACGCGCTGTCGATTAAAAC
>JAZRBQ010000119.1:0-5340 GCA_045635145.1 Acutalibacteraceae bacterium
CTACACTTTCAACTTCACCGATTAAAATCTTAGTTCCTTCGGGAACAGTTACGCCTGCAAGAGAAGCAATCTTATTAGCCGACTGACCAACGATTTTAGCGTTAAGTGCGCCGTTGATGATGATGGTTTTACGAACCTTCTCAGTTTCGGCTGGATTTAAGAAATAGCAACCACGGGTAGCAAATTCTTCCTTAACTGCATCATAGATGCTTTCAAGAACGATAACAGATTGTTCGGATGCACAAATCATACCGTTATCGAATGTTTTAGAATGGATAATAGAGTTAACAGCGAGTA
Source organism: Acutalibacteraceae bacterium (assembly GCA_045635145.1). Classification (GTDB taxonomy): domain Bacteria; phylum Bacillota; class Clostridia; order Oscillospirales; family Acutalibacteraceae; genus UBA737. The sequence continues at coordinate 298 of JAZRBQ010000119.1, forward strand.
AAATATCTGCGCTGTCATCAATAATAGCAGGGGTATTACCTGCGCCAACACCAACTGCGGGCTTACCGCTGGAGTATGCAGCCTTAACCATACCGGGACCACCGGTAGCTAAGATAATGTCTGCTTCCTTCATAACGGTGTTAGTCATATCGAGTGAAGGCACGTCAATCCAGTCGATAATGCCTTCGGGTGCGCCTGCAGCCACAGCCGCTTCAAGCACTAACTTAGCAGCAGCGATGGTGCTGTTCTTAGCGCGGGGGTGAGGGCTGATGATGATAGCGTTGCGAGTTTTGAGAGCAAGCAAGCACTTAAAGATAGCGGTAGATGTGGGGTTGGTGGTAGGAATAACTGCAGCGATAACACCGATAGGTTCAGCAATTTTCTTTGTACCAAAAGCCTTATCTTCTTCGATAACACCGCAAGTTTTGGTATCCTTATATGCATTGTAAATATATTCAGCGGCATAGTTATTTTTAATAACCTTATCTTCTACAATACCCATGCCTGTTTCTTCAACAGCCATTTTTGCAAGGGGGATTCTTGCCTTATTTGCAGCGGAAGCGGCAGCTAAGAAGATTTTGTCAACCTGTTCCTGTGTGTAGGTTGCAAATACCTTTTGCGCTTCTCTTGTGCGTGCGATTGCTTCTTCAAGCTTTTCAACACTATCTACGATTAAATAATTCTTGGTGTCCATCTAATTACTCCTTAAAATATTTCTATCATTTGTGATTATTTTAACAATATGCCGCACCTTTGAAAATTCTTAAAATAGATAAAAGGTGTTATCAATTTTGATAACACCCTGCAAATTAAAGATATTTATTTTTAGATTCATTAAGCGCTACTATAAATTTCTTATCAAGTGAAGTAAGCTTATAACCCTTTTTATAAATAAGCAAATCTCTATATACCTTCTTATTTTCGGGACCATCACGCTGAACTAAATTATACCGCTCTAACAAATCATTCGGCGCGGGTGATACCCACATAAAAGTATTAAGGTTTCTATTCAAAAGTTCAAACTGGGTGCCACGCTCAAAAATAAAAATACGCCTGTCAACGTTGTCCGCCAATTCTTCTTTTACAACCTTAGAAAGCGGCATAGACGGTACGTACGGGTCAGCATGGGCAATTTCGATATACCTCTTAAGGTCGTCAAACTCAATTTTTTCCTTTTGTGCCAAAGGCGAATCGGCGCTCATTAAAAGCACGTAAGAAAACTCGGTCACAAGCTCATAATCAAAGCCCTTTTCTTCAAGCATTGCCTTAAAATACATATCGTAGTTTTCGGCGTAACGAATAATACCAAGTTTATAATCATGGTTGACCATATTATGAATAGTACGCTGTGAGTTAGTTTCCTTATAAAAAATTTCGGCTGCATCGTCTGTTAATTCTTTAGTAAACTCGGCAAAAGCTTCGGTAATATAACTAGCGCGCGGAACCGAAATAGAAAACTTTTGCTTTACGGGGTTGCCATTCTTATAAAAATTTTCAACTTCGTTTATTTGCTTTATAATGCTCTTAGCAAAACCGATAAACTTTTCGCCATCGGGGGTTAATTTCATACCGTTTTGGGTACGTTCAAATATAACAATACCAAGGTCAGATTCTAATTCCTTAATAGAACGGCTGACGTTTGGTGGTGCTATCATCAAGGTTTCAGCCGCCTTATTAAGCGAGCCCGCCTTCGATACTGCAATAGCATGCTTCATGTGTAATAAATTCATAACTAACCGTCCACCCTTTCGTCAAGCTCTATTTTAGGTAAACGCCAACGGAATTTTGCGGCCAAAAGTCGCATTAACACCGTAAAAATAACCACAACAAAGGTTGCGCTTACCTTATACCCTAAGGTTACGCTTAATAAATAATAGATACAACTGCCCAAAATAGAAACAATGGCATATATATGGCGCACTAGAATATACGGCTTTTCGTTGACCAATACGTCACGCAAAACGCCGCCGCCAACGCCTGTAATAACACCCAAGGTTATTACCAAAATAAAATTATCGCCAAAGGACGAAAGACAGGCAGTTTCAACCCCTGTAATAGAAAACGCCGCCAAACCCAACGCGTCAAAAAATATATTTACCATTTCTATTCTTTGGCGAAATTTTTGAAAACGCTTGCGACGAAAATAAGCCACCGTAAAAACCAAAAGAGAAGTCAATGCCGCCACAAGTAAAATTAAAGGATTAGAGAATATTTTAGGCGGAATGTTGCCGATTAAAAGGTCGCGCATAATTCCCCCACCAACCGCCGTAATGGTACCAACCGTCACAACGCCGAACAAATCCAAACCGCAGCCGACAGCCACTAACGTACCCGAAGCCGCAAAGGAAATCGTTCCAATCCATTCCATAACAAGAATTATAATATCACGTATCATAAAACTGTCTCCTTGGCGAATTAAATATTTTTATAGCCTTTCGGCACACCGTTAATAATTTTAACAACAAGACCAATTATTAAATATGCCAAAACTGCTATATCAAAATAAATAATATAACTAGCCACGCTCAAAAGCTTAAAACCAATTCCATATTCCGACATACTACCGTTTATCCATGGTGAAACAAAGCCGACAAAAGCAGCTTCAAACAAATATGGCAGCAAAGCGCCGACAAAAAACGTCAAGGAAAGTGCCGCTGCCCAAAACAGCAAAATCGGACGATTATTAAGGGCCCAAAATGCAAACAAACAAGCCAATAACAAAATAAGCATTAAAATATAAGGCGAAAAAGCCGCTAACCCTGTCGTGCCGTAAAATCCCACAATGCACTCGTAAAAATTTTGGCTTGTTCTATACGGCAAAAAGCCGACAATTAAAACAAACACAAAGAGGCAAATATGTACTATAAAAGAGAAAATACTAACTATTCGATATATTTTATCGTTTTTTGTCACAAAATCACCCCACGCGCTCTATTATATAAAATGATGCTTATCAATAGCAATAAAAGGCTCTACATGCGTACGCCTGTGGCAAAACGGAATAACCACGTTTACTGCTTCGGCATAATCACCCGACATAATAATAGTTTTTATCATTTTGCCCTTTAATTTTTTGCGGTAATTATTTTTAACGGCAAAAGCCTGTTTCGAAAAATACAAATAATAGGTATTGCCTTCCCCTTTGGTTTGACCGCAATAAGACAAACCGTAATCTTCAATATCTGACCAGTCGAGCAATTCCTCTTTAAGCCAGCTTTTAGACAAAACGCCCGCATCACTTAAAATGATTTTTCTGCCGCCCATAGAAAAGCATGCCACAGACATACTCAAAACACCAAGCACCCAAATACAAACGAAAATCAAACCGAATACATCTGTACCGGTATATCCTTCTTCAAAAGGCACCAAACCGAACAACAGCCTAATACCCATAAAAGCCATTGCAAGGGTGAAAAAACCGCCGATTTTAAAATAAGAATAGCCTTTGATTATTATTTGGTTGTTAACTTTATCATACTCAAACATATTTTCACTTCCTAAAATATATTATACCACACCTTTATTTAGAGTTCAAGATTATAAGAAAAGCACTTCCGAAGAAGTGCTTAGTTAAATATTATTGTAAAAATGGTGAAGCGTAGTTGTTTACACGTCTAAACGTACAATAACCATACATCATTACTTTTTCTTTTCGTATCCGTAACATTCACCGTTCAAATCAATATGTTCAATGTGAGATTTAAGGTCCTGTTCACAAGTATCTTCAGAATAATGTACACAATGAACACATTTTTCCGAAATAACTTTTTTTAATTTTTCTTCATATTCCCATCTGCGCAAAATAGATATTTCGGATTCCTCAATAAGTCGAATATGAGCGGTATTCCAATATCGTTTATTTGTTTTTAAATCTTCCTCAATATAAAACGGGGCAACGCATCCTTCTTCAACAAAAGACTCCAATTCAATAAAAGAATTATAACGTTCATTAATATACTTAATAAACCCTTCTATATTGTTAATGTCCTTAGGGTATTTACAATAATTAACATTATTAATTAAAGCAACATTTAATTTTTTCATATCCTAACCACCTATGTAAATTTAAATTTAGCAACATAAGCCATATGTACCTTAAAACCGATTTTTTAATGGTAAAATTCTTTTAGAAAAGCCATTACCGTCTTTTTGTTGAGAAGACTAACTACAATCAACACTATAACGCCACATAGGACAGCTATCCCAACAATTAGTCCAGTGGTAGAATTGGATTTTTCAGCCGAAACAGCATTTTCTGACAATAAGTATTTTTGATTTTCATCGGCGATTCCATAAATATAAATCACATCAGAATCATTCATAATCTCATCATTATTAACAATCAAGCTGTATTCTTTTCCATCGAAAAAGTTACCGTTAAAGGCATAAGCGTTAAATTCATCATACCATACGCTAGGAATTTCATATATAGTATCTTTTGCATACAAAGTCAAGCTTGGATTTCTGCCTGTCCATTCATCTTTTTCGGTAATGCAGGTCTTAATCTCCTGCATATTATAAGTTTTAGTTTGAGCCTTGAAAAAAGAACCTATTCCAAGACTTGACACAAATAGTGCACCTATAAAAAATAATACAACAGCCGATGTAAATAATACCTTTTTCAATTTAATCACCGCCTATTTGTAGTATAGCATAAAAGCGCAAATAAATCAATGCGAAGCATTTTTTATAATTCGTGGCGAAGCCACACCGAACTTATTACTTCTTACCTATTACTTCCCAAAGCCCCAAGGACATTTTTAGGCAAGAGTGAAGAGGTAAGAAGTAAGAAGTAAGAAGTAAAAAGTAAAAATCCCGCCCACTTACGTGAACGGGATTTTTATCATTCGTGTCCGAAAAAGAACTGGATGAAAACCGAGGATTTTCTTTATATTTTTATCCACCGATGCTTGTTTTTCTAAAATAAGCATCAACAGCAATATCTTCATCATTAAATATCACAAAATAAGTATCGTGATTATAACTTGGATCCATACCACTATTTTCATAATTAACATAATATGAACCGACATTTTCACCGGT
>JAZRBQ010000120.1:0-1630 GCA_045635145.1 Acutalibacteraceae bacterium
TTTACAAAGGAAAAATTATAAGGGTGCGCAAGGACCAAGCCGAACTGCCCGACGGAACTACCGCTATACGCGAAGTAGTAGAGCATAACGGCGGTGTTTGTGTTTGTGCTCTTACCGATAAAAACGAAGTGATTTTTGTTAGACAATTCCGCTATCCTTATATGGAAGAAATTTTAGAAATCCCCGCGGGTAAGCGTGATTCACTCGACGAAATCCCACTCGAATGCGGCAAGAGAGAACTTAAAGAAGAAACAGGTGCTACTGCAAAAAGGTTTATTTCTTTAGGTGAACTCTACCCCACCCCCGGTTATTGCGGAGAGATTATCTGGATGTTTGCAGCCCTCGATTTAGAATACGGCGACCAAGACCCCGATGATGACGAATTCTTGGAAGTAGAAAAAATACCACTCGACAAAGCGGTAGAAATGGTAATTTCGGGCGAAATCAAAGACGCCAAAACCCAAACAGCAATACTCAAACTTAAATATATGCTCGATAATAACCTAATATAAAAGAACTCGCACCCCTTACGGAGTGCGAGTTTTATTTTACAGTTTAAACTGTTTTCATTATTTCGCCTGCGTCTTGAAGCACAATGTCGGGCTTAAGGTCGGAAGCGTTTAAGATTTCTTCGGTGGTTTCACCGCTCATAACAAGCACCGAAACCGCACCTGCATTTACGCCACTTTTAACGTCGGTATAAATACGGTCACCGATAACAGCAGTCTCCTCTTTGCTAACACCGACCTGCTCCATAGCAAGTAAAGGCATTAACGGTTCGGGCTTACCGATAAACTGTGGCCTTTTGCCTGTTGCGTTGAAAATCATATCACAAACGCTGCCGCAATCGGGCACGCTACCCCATTCGGTCGGACAAACATAGTCAGGGTTGGTTGCGATATAAGGAATTTCACGCATTGTAAGCATATAGGATACGTCCCAAAGCTTTTTATAATCAAGCTCGGTATCGTAACCCATAACAATACAATCGGTATCGTCGGTATTATCTACAACAGTAAAGCCGTTTTCACGAAGTTCCTGCTTTAAAGACTGGGTACCGCAAACATATAGACGGTCGTCCTTATGGTGCTTTTTAAGGTAATATGCTGTAGCTTGAGAAGAAGTAATAAAATCTTCCTTAGTAGCATCGATACCTAATTTTTTTAACTTTTCAATATAAGCCGAAACACTTTTTGAAGAGTTATTTGTCATAAACATATAACGCTTACCTTTTGCCTTGATTTTAGCCAAAAGGTCCTTAGTAAAGGTGAAAAGATTATCACCTAAATAAAGAGTGCCGTCCATATCGAAGAGAAAGAGTTTAATATTAGAAAACATTAGATTCTTGCAACTCCTGTTTCTTTAGCGGTCTTGATAACTGCCTTTGCAACAACTTCAGCTACGCGCTTATCAAGTGCAGTAGCGATGATGTTTTCTTCAGTAATTTCATCATCAGGAATAAGAGAAGCCAATGCATAAGAAGTAGCAACCTTCATTTCTTCGTTGATGCAGGTAGCACGGCAATCAAGAGCACCACGGAAAATACCAGGGAATGCTAAAACATTGTTGATTTTAGGTAATGATGACTATCGCACTAATTTAAATTTCTTAAAAGAAAACGAATCAATGT
>JAZRBQ010000121.1:0-2743 GCA_045635145.1 Acutalibacteraceae bacterium
TTAACTGTGGTGATACCAAGTTCCAAAGCCTGCATAATTTCGGTAGGTGTTACACAACCGGGGTAATAGGGAATATTGCGTTCAATACAAATTTTAGCAACCGGAACAGATAAACCGGGTGAGACGATAAACTGCGCGCCTGCTTTAAGAGCGGCTTCGCATTGTTCTGCGTTGATTACAGTACCTGCGCCGATGCTCATATCGGGATAATTTTTACAAGCGTATTCAATTGCTTCGGCAGCGCAAGCGGTGCGGAATGTGATTTCGGCGGTGTTAATGCCAACGCCTTTTAATGCGGTTAAAATTTTGTCGGTTTCGGAAAGCTCCTTAATAACCACAACTGGTACATATTTATCCATAATAATTTCTCCTTTATACTCCTGAATAAGCGGCAAAGCCACAATCTATCGGTAAAACCACACCTGTAATGGCGGAAGCTGAACGGTCGTCACACAAGAAAAGTGTTCCGCCGAGTAATTCGTCAGCATCAACAAAGCGGTCCATAGGTGTGCCTTTTAAGATTTTCGCGCTTCTAGCGGTAGGTGTGCCGTCTTCGTTATAAAGTAACGCTTTGTTTTGAGCCGAAACCAAGAAACCTGGGGCGATAGCATTACAACGGATGCCTGTACCTGCAAAGTGGGTTGCAAGCCATTGTGTAAAGTTAGAAATACCTGCCTTTGCGGCTGAATATGCAGGGATTTTGGTAAGGGGAGTGTAAGCGTTCATTGAAGAAACGTTAAGAATACATCCACTCTTTTTTGCTACCATATCTTTTGCGAAAACCTGTGTTGGAATAAGTGTGCCTTGGAAGTTGAGCTTAAACACAAAGTCAACACCTGCGGCATCAAGGTCAAAGAAAGATTTTCCGCCTTCTTTAGCTTCGTGGTGGTATTCGTTATCGGTAGTAGCGCGGGGGTTGTTACCGCCTGCACCGTTTACTAAAATATCACATTCGCCTAAAGTGGCTTTAACCTGCTTATGAACCTCTTCAAGCGCTTCGGCTTCGAGTACGTTTGCTTTAAAACCTTCGCAAATAAAGCCTTCGGCTTTGAGTTCGTCAGCTAATTTTTTTACGGCTTCTTCGTTAAGGTCTAATGCTGCAACCTTTGCGCCCGATTGTGCAAAGGCTCTTGCCATAGCGCCGCAAATAAGACCGCCAGCACCGGTTACAACAACTGTTTTACCGCTAAAATCAATGTTAAGGGGTAAATTTATCATTTAGGTTTCCTCCTTTATTTCTTGTCGAATTTTTCTAGATAATCCCAAACACCTAACATATACATAATGCCAAGTGCGCGGTCGTAAAGACCGTAACCCGGGCGAACATTACCCGGTCCTTCGTCCCACAGGTGTCTGCCGTGGTCGGGGCGGATATAACCGTTAAAGCCACAGTCGTGATATGCTTTTAGTATTTCCAAAATACCTGTTTCGCCGTCGCAATCGCGGTGGCTGGCTTCCGAAAAATCACCGTTTTCGAAGTGCTTAACGTTTCTGATGTGCGCAAAAGCAATTCTATCACAGTATTTACGAACAATACTTGCTACGTCATTGTCGGGGTTAGCGTTAAGACTACCCGAACATAACGTTAAGCAGTTGTATTCGTCGTCAACCATAGTTAAGAAACGTTCAATACTCTTTTCGTCAACAAGCAAACGGGGAAGACCAAAAATATCCCATGGCGGGTCGTCCATATGAATAGCCATTTTAATATCACATTCACGGCAGGTTGGCATAATAGCTTCAAGGAAGTATTTAAGGTTTGCCCAAAGCTTTTCGTGGTCAATACCTTCATATGCCTTAAAGAGTTCATCCAACTTTGCCATTCTTTCGGGTTCCCAACCAGGGAAAGACATATTATATTTTTCGGTAAAATCAAGAATGTACTTTGCCATAGCATTGTAATCATCTTGAATCATATTTTTTTCATAAAAAAGAGCGGTGGAACCGTCGCCTACTGAGTGGAAAAGGTCGCTTCTTGTCCAGTCAAAAATCGGCATAAAGTTGTAGCAAATAACCTTAACACCGAATTTTGATAAGTTGCGGATACATTGTTTGTAATTTTCGATGTATTTGTCACGGGTGGGAAGCCCGATTTTAATATCGTCGTGAACGTTTACCGATTCAACAACGTCCATATTAAAGCCGTATTCGTCGAGTTGTTTTTTTACTTCGGCAATTTCTTCAACTTCCCATATTTCGCCCGGCATTTTGTGGTGCAAAGCCCAAACAATACTTTCAACACCGGGGATTTGTTTAATGTCGGAAAGGCTTATTTTGTCGTTGCCTTCGCCGTACCATCTAAAACCCATCTTCATAAGTTAGAGTTCCTCCTTATTTAAAGTGAAATAACGCTGTGAATTATAGAAACATATATCGCTTACGATTTTTGAAGGCGTTTTTTCATCGTTTGGATATTCGCCGTTTTCAACCCAGTCGCCAATTAAATTACAAAGTATTCTTCTAAAATATTCGTGGCGGGTGTAGGATAAAAAGCTTCGCGAATCGGTAAGCATACCTACAAAGTTGCCCAAAATACCTAAATTAGCAAGGCTTGTGAGTTGATTTTTCATACCCTGCTTGTTATCGTTAAACCACCAAGCCGAGCCGTGCTGAATCTTACCGGGGATTTCGGGGGATTGGAAAGCACCCAAAAGGGTGTCAAGCCATTCATCGTCGGCAGGATTTAATGAATACAAAATAGTCCTCGGCAAAGCGTTTTGGCTTTCCAAACAGTCCATAAGTC
>JAZRBQ010000122.1:0-3212 GCA_045635145.1 Acutalibacteraceae bacterium
AAGAGCGTAGTTCTGGAACACCATTGCGATGTCACGGTCCTTCGGTGCTACGTCGTTGATGAGACGGTCGCCGATGTAGATTTCACCATCGGAGATTTCTTCAAGACCTGCAACCATACGGAGAGTTGTAGATTTACCACAACCAGAGGGACCTACGAATACGATAAATTCCTTATCCTTAATTTCAAGGTTAAAGTCGATAACTGCGGTTACGCCGCCAGGATATCTTTTGTAAACGTTACGTAATGATAAACTTGCCATTTTTGGACCTCCTATTATGCCAAAAAAATTATTTCGTGAATATTATATCAAATTACCCTAAAAAATGCTATACAAATATTCGCCAATGTTAATATAGGCATTTTGTTTAAATTGACATTATTTATTAACAATTAGAAAAAATTGCACAAATTTCTTGTTCAGATAGTAAAATACATCTACCTTCTGCTAAATCGCTTGGTAAAGCAAGCCCGCCCATAGCGGTGCGTTTAAGCTCGTTAACCCCCAAATTTACTGTGCCAAACATACGCTTGATTTGGTGATATTTGCCTTCGCTTATCTTTATTTCTGCCTTGTTTTCGCCAAGCGGTTTTAACTTTGCTTCTTTACAAACAGTGCCATCCGCTAAGACTATTCCGTTTTGAAATTTTTCCACCATATCATCGGTCACCATGCCGTCGAGAGTAACTTCGTAGGTTTTAAAAACGTTTTTGTTTGGCGCTATTGCCCTGTGAGCAAAATCACCGTCGTCGGTAATGATAAGCATACCCGTCGTATCCTTATCAAGTCTGCCGACAGGAAACAGCCCCTGCCTTTTAAACTCATCCGGCACCAAATCGACAACCGTTTTGCGATTTTTATCGTTAGAAGCCGACAATACCCCTTTTGGCTTATTCATTAAAATATAAATATATTTTTTGTAATTAAGTGCCTGTCCGTCAAAAACAATTTCGCTTTCAGTATCTACCAAAGCGCCAAAATCACGTTGCACCTTGCCGTCAACCAAACCCTTGCCTCGACGTATTGCAATACGAGCATCTTTTCGCGAAATATTAAATTGATTTGCAATTATTTTGTCAAAACGTTCTCTTGCCATTTTCTATTTCCTTTAAAGCGGTCATACCGCCGTCAATTTTAAGCGAGGCAATATCCCCGCCGATTAATTTTCCTTTGTGTGTTATTAAATTTACAACCGTTTGAGAATCAATATTATATGTATATATTAAAACACTTTTGCCGCGGTAATCAAGTAGATTAAAACCCGCCTTTTGCTGTAAATCATTATAATTGTTATAAACCTTATTAAAAGTTTCGGGGATTGTAACTTCCTTTTGGGTAAAGTTATCGCTTTGCAAATTTATCCCTAAGGTATGAATATAATCCACCCTTTTTTCATTAGTAGAAATATCAATATCATTAGCCGATACCGATAAAAACTGCCCTATCAAAATCAAGCCCACAAGCGTTACAGCCAATACTATAGCGATTCTTTTTTTAGTCAATAAAACATACATAAATACACCCCTTTGTATATTTTATTATACAAAGGGATTTATTATAACACAAACCGCGTGAGCCGAAATGCCTTCTAATGCACCTGTAAAGCCTAAGCCTTCTTCGGTCGTGGCTTTCACGTTAATCTGGTCTAATTCAATGCCGCAATCTTCGGCAATGTTTTGTCGCATTTTGTCAATATGGGGTGCCATTTTAGGCTTTTGGGCAATAACAGTAGCATCAATATTACCGATTTTATAGTGCTTTTCCTTTAAAAGTGAAACCGTTTTTCTTAAAAGAATTCGGCTATCAATATTTAAAAACGCATTATCATTATCAGGAAAATGCTTGCCGATATCGCCAAGCGCCGCCGCGCCCAAAAGTGCATCGCAAATCGCGTGTAAAAGTACGTCAGCATCCGAATGACCTAAAAGTCCCAATTCATAAGGTATTTCCACCCCGCCGATAATACATTTGCGGTTTTCACTAAATTTATGCACATCATAACCGTGACCTATTCTAATCATTCTAATTCCTCAGCTCCCAAGGCGTTCGCCAAAATTAAATCTTCCTTTGTGGTGATTTTTATGTTTTTATAATCGCCCGCGGTAATCAAAACCTTATGCCCTGCCGCTTCCATAATCGAAGTGTCGTCAGTAAAGCCAGAAATGTCTATATTTAAAGTAGCCTTTAAATACTCCTCCACCCTGACGCCCTGCGGGGTTTGCACAGCCATAAGGCTATCGCGTTTGGGGGTTTCTTCCACAGTGCCATCACAAGCTACACGCTTTATGGTGTCCTTAACTTTTACACCACAGGTTACCGCAGCATAACTATTTAAGCCGTCAATTACGCCGTCTATAATCGCATCGTTCACAAAAGGTCGTGCGCCATCGTGAATGAGGGCTTTTTCGGCGTTTTGGGGAAGTCGCGCAAAACCTTTAAGCACCGATTCTTGCCTGTTTTTGCCGCCGCAAACAATACCCGAAAGCTTTGTTATCATATACTTTTCACAAAGCATTTGAATTGTAAAAATATCCTCATCCCTTGTGACGAGTATAATATTTGAAATATTTTTATTATTTTCAAACTTTTTAAGGGTTTTAATAATAACAGGCACACCGCCTACTTCGGCTAATTGCTTATTGGTACCGCCCATTCGTGAAGAGGCGCCCGCCGCCACGATAATAACCGGCACAGTGCCATTGTTTTGCGATAAGCTATATTCGAGTTTAAGCTTAGTTTCGTTCATTTTAAATTCCTTTAATCAAAAATAAAGGGCCGCAAAAACCTGCGGCCCCTTTTTTTAAAAAATTATTCTTCTTCGCAACCGCAGTCACATTCACAGTCACAATCGCAACCGTCGAAATCAAATTCAAGCTCGGTACCGCAGTTAGGACAAACCATACCTTCTTCTGCGAGCATTTCTTCGTCGAGATAGATTACGTCGTTGCATGCGGGGCATTCAATTTCATAAACCTCGTCATCGCAGCAATCGCAATCATCGTCGTCACAATCGCAATCACAGTCACATTCATCATCTTCATAAACAAATTCTTCTAAAGATGCTAAATCTTCGTCAACAGCGTCGATTTGTTCGATAATTTCTTCGCAGCCTTCTTCGATATCGTAGATTTCGTCGGTGATGTCGCCGAGTAAATCGATAATAGCGGTAAGGATTTTGCCTTCCTTAGTGCTATCGTCTAAATTTAAACCTT
>JAZRBQ010000123.1:0-5141 GCA_045635145.1 Acutalibacteraceae bacterium
CTATTGTCAACAATTCAAATTTAGGCAATGAAACCACCGAAGATGATATTTTAAAATCGGTGGATTATGCTAACGAAGTTTCTAATATTACAGGTCTTCCCATAAAATGCACCTGTGTTCACGCTAGACTTTATGATAGCATTAAAAGCAAAATTCCCAATGCGTTTTCATTGGATTTACAAAGTAAAATAAACTAAAGGAGTGTTTTAAATGGCAAAATTAACCTTCAAAACCGATAAGTGCAAGGGCTGTGGCCTTTGTGTAGATGTTTGCCCCAAAAAAGTATTAATTTTAAGTCCTGATAAAATTAACGTTAAGGGACATCACCCTGTAGAAGCAGTAAATATAGAAGCGTGTATAGGATGCGCTTTCTGCGCTACTATGTGTCCGGACTGTATTATCACAGTAGAAAGGTAGGAAGTTAAAAATGGCAGATAAAGTTTTAATGAAAGGTAACGAAGCAATTGCCGAAGCCGCTATTATCGCAGGTTGCCGTCATTACTTTGGTTATCCGATTACTCCCCAAACTGAAATTGCCGCTTATATGGCAAAAAGAATGCCCAAAATCGGCGGTTGTTTCTTACAGGCTGAAAGTGAAGTTGCCGCTATAAATATGGTTTACGGCGTAGCTTCAACCGGTTTTAGAGTTATGACCTCTTCTTCAAGCCCCGGTATATCTTTAAAGGGCGAAGGTCTTTCTTACTTGGCAGGTGCCGATTTACCCGCACTCGTTGTTAACGTACAGCGTGGTGGCCCCGGTCTTGGCGGTATTCAACCTTCACAATCCGACTATTACCAAGCAACTAAAGCCGGCGGTCACGGCGACTTTAGAATGATTGTTTTAGCTCCCGCATCTGTTCAAGAAATGGCTGATTTAACCGTTAAGGGCTTTGATCTTGCTGATAAATACCGTATGACCTCTATGATTTTGGCTGACGGTACTATGGGTCAGATGATGGAACCTGTATCTTTGGAATATGACATTGCCGAAGCCCCCGCAAAGCCTTGGGCTACTGTTGGTACTAAGATGGAAAGAGAGCATAACATCGTAAACTCACTTTTCTTACAGCCTGACGAACTCGAAAAATCGAACAATGAACGTTTTGAACGTTATGCATATATCGAAGAAAATGAAGCAATGTATGAAGAATATATGATGGACGATGCTGAGATTTGTATCGCCGCATTCGGTATTGCTTCACGAGTTGCTAAAAACGCTATTGTTGAAGCTCGTAAAAAGGGCATTAAGGTTGGTATGATTAGACCCATTACCTTATGGCCATTCCCCAATAAAGCTTTTGAAAAGACAATCGGTAAGATAAGCAAATATATCTCGGTTGAACTTTCAATGGGTCAGATGATTGACGATGTTAAGCTTGCTACTAAGTGTAGCGGTGAATATATGCTTTGCAACCGTGTTGGCGGTATGATTCCGTCACCTGAAGAAGTATTAGCCGCTATCGAAAAGGCAAACGGTTAAGGAGGTAACAAAAATGGTAGTATTTGAAAAACCACATGCATTAACCGACGTACCGCTTCACTATTGCCCCGGTTGTACTCACGGTATTGTTCACCGTCTTGTTGCCGAAGTTATGGATGAATTAGGTATCGAAGGTAAAACAGTAGGTATCGCACCTGTTGGTTGCTCGGTTATGGCTTATAACTATTTTAATTGTGATATGATTGAAGCTGCTCACGGTAGAGCTCCCGCTGTTGCTACCGGTGTTAAGCGCGCATTACCTGAAAACGTTGTATTTACATATCAAGGCGACGGCGACTTGGCTTCTATCGGTATGGCTGAAACTGTTCACGCCGCTGCAAGAAACGAAAATATCACAATCATCTTTATCAACAACGCAATCTACGGTATGACAGGGGGTCAAATGGCTCCTACTGCATTACCCGGTCAGGTTACACAAACTTCACCTTACGGTCGTGACACTAACCATTGCGGTTTCCCGATTAAAGTTTGCGAAATGCTTTCCGAAGTTGACGGCGCTGAATACTTAGAACGTGTTGCAGTTAACAACGTTAAGAACGTTAAGGCTGCTAAAAAGGCTATCAAAAAGGCATTCCAAAACCAAATTGACGGCAAGGGATTCTCACTCGTTGAAGTTATTTCAACCTGTCCTACCAACTGGGGTCTTACACCTAAGAAGGCGCTCGAATGGGTAGATGAAAAGATGATTCCTTACTATCCGTTAGGCGTTTATAAAGACCGTAGCGCAAAGGAGGCTGAATAATATGGCAACAACACAATATTTATTCGCAGGTTTCGGCGGTCAGGGTATATTATTCTCGGGTAAATTCTTGGCTTATAAGGGTCTTACCGAAGGTAAGCAGGTAAGCTGGCTTCCCTCATACGGTCCCGAAATGCGTGGCGGTACTGCAAGCTGTAGCGTTATTTTAAGTGATACTCCCGTAGGCTCTCCTATCGTATCAAAGCCTGACGTTTTGGTTGCTATGAACTTGCCTTCACTTGATAAATATGAAGACAGCGTAGTAGCAGGCGGCACAATTTTTGTTGATTCAGCACTTATCGAACGCAAGGTTAAGCGTACCGATGTTACCGTTTATTACATCCCCGCAACCAAACTTGCAGGTGATAACGGTATGCCCACATTGGCTAATATGATTATCGTTGGTAAAATCCTTAAAGAGCTTGGCGGTTACAGTGAAGAATCTGTAAATGCGGCTTTAGGTAAGGTTATTTCAGCAAAGCGCGCGGATATGCTTGAAGTTAACAAAAAGGCTATGAGCATTGGCGCAAATAATTAAGAGGTGCTTGAAATGGAAATTAAAATCACAAAGGCTGCTACCTTAAAGGCAAAGCCCGATAGCAGTAATTTAGGCTTTGGTAAAATTTTTACCGACCATATGTTTATGATGGATTGGAACAGCGAAAAGGGTTGGTACAACGCTCGCATCGTTCCTTTTGAAAATCTTTCTCTCCATCCCGCTTCAACCGTTCTTCACTACGGTAGCGAAATTTTTGAAGGCTTAAAGGCTTATCGTCGCGCTGACGGTAAGGTTCAACTTTTCAGACCTATCGAAAATATCAGACGTATGAATCGCTCGGCTGAAAGACTCTGTCTTCCTGAAATTCCCGAAGATTTAGCTTTGGAAGTGCTCGAAAAGTTTGTAGAAATGGAACAGGATTGGACTCCTTCGGCTGACGGCACATCACTCTATCTTCGTCCCTTTATGTTCGGTAATGACGAATCTTTAGGTGTTCACGCTGTTCACAATGCAACCTACGTTATCATCGCTTCTCCCGTTGGCAGTTACTATCCCGAAGGCATTAACCCCGTTAGAATTATGATTGAAGACCAAGACGTTCGCGCAGTACGCGGTGGTACAGGTTATGCTAAGTGCGGCGGTAACTATGCGGCTTCTAACCGTGCAGGCGAACGCGCAGCACAGCAAGGCTATTCACAAGTTTTATGGCTCGACGGTGTAGAACGTAAGTACATTGAAGAAGTTGGCGCTATGAACGTTATGTTCAAGATTGACGGTAAAATCATTACCCCAATGCTTTCAGGTTCAATTCTCCCCGGTATTACCCGTATGTCTTGCATCGCAGTGCTTAAAGAAAAGGGCTTTACTGTTGAAGAAAGACTTTTAAGCATTGATGAGTTGGCTGACGCACTTGAAAACGGCAAGTTAGAAGAAGCTTGGGGTTGTGGTACTGCGGCAGTAGTATCTCCCATCGGCGAGCTTTGCTACAAGGGCGTTAAATACCCCGTAAATAACGGCGAAATTGGTGAAGTTACCCAGTCTCTCTACGATACCTTAACAGGTATTCAGTGGGGCAAACTTGAAGACACATTCGGTTGGACACACCTTGTAAAATAAAAGTAAAAAGCATTTTTTGTGGCACACTCCGTAAGGAAGTGTGCCACAGTTATATTCGTCTGACAGCGAATAATATTGTTTTGTGCGTTAGCGCGATATAGTAAAATAAATTCTTTAACGGTGCTATTGATAAACTTAAATATAGGTGATTTTTATGATTGGAGTAAGTATTTCCGCAAGGAGAGAATGGGAATATACAATTAACCATTTTAACCTTCAAAGTGATGAACTAATTGAATATGCGTTTGGCAAATATTTTTTGAAAGTTATCAACAATAAGGAGGTCATATTTTATTATACTGGTGTGCGAAAAGTTAACGCTGCTGCGGCTAATCAGTATATGATTATAAAATTTAATTTGGAAAAAGTAATTGTTGCAGGAACTTGTGCGGGAATTGATAATAATTATAAAGTTTTGGATATTATTATACCTAATGTTACTTATCAATATGATTGCACAGTTAAAGAAATCGAACCACTTATAAAAGAAAAATATACAGTAAAATTAGATTTGTCTGGGTTGAATTTTGAATTTAAAACAGGTAGTATAGGAACGGCAGATAAAGCCGTTGTGATGTGGGAAGATTTTCTCGAATTAAAAAATAACAACATCACCATCGCTGATACCGAAAGTGCAGCTATTGCACAGGTATGTAGGATGAATAATGTAAAATGTGTTATAGTTAAGGGGATTAGTGATTTCCCAAAAGATATTAATAATAACAATGAACAATTTAATGAGTTCATTGATAATGTACCAAGGGTTATGAAAACAATATTTAACAATTATTTGAGTTTGATTATTTAAAAATTGATAAGTTAGAAGACGGTTTTACAAGTAGAAACCGTAGCCTCCACTTGTCAGGGGAGGTGGCACGGCAAAGCCGTGACGGAGGGGTAGTTTTCTCTCTAACAATCTTTTGATTTGCAAAATTTAGCCTTCTCGTCAAAGGGAGCCAAATGGTATATTTGTCTTAAATTGATATAAAAAAACACGTTGCTTTAAGCAACGGGTTTTAAAATTTCAATTATTCTTCTTCGAATGTTTCTTCCTCGGTATCACATTCAAGATAATCGCCCTTAATGCGATTTTTATTTTTTATCTTATCAATGACTGCCAAAACGCCCACAAGTGCACCAAACACTGCAAGCAAAGAAATTAAAATTTTAACGAAACTTTTCATGTGATATCCGCCTTTCATATGACTTTTTGTTTATTATAGCATTAAAATTTTAAAATGTCAATTACATTAGTGGACCAAAAATATGCAAAATCGATTGCTTTA
>JAZRBQ010000124.1:0-2782 GCA_045635145.1 Acutalibacteraceae bacterium
CAAGAGTACCTTGGCTTCAATGGGTATTTATATCTTCACTTGGGAAAAACTCAGACATTATCTTATCGAAGATGAAAAGAACCCTGATTCTTCTAACGATTTTGGTAAGAACATTATTCCTTTGATGCTTGCTGACGACCAACTTTTAAAGGTTTATCGTTTTGACGGCTATTGGAAGGACGTTGGTACCGTTGAATCCTTGTGGGAAGCAAATCTCGACCTTTTAAATCCAAAGGTTGACCTTGATTTGACCGACAAAAATTGGAAGATTTATTCTAAAAATACAGGTATGCCGCCGCAATATATTGCTGACAGTGCCGTTGTTGAAAATTCACTTATTACCGACGGTTGCGAAATTGCAGGTAAGGTTGATTACTCTGTTTTGTTTAAAAACGTAACAATTGAGGAAGGCGCTTTGGTTGAGTATTCACTTATAATGCCGGGTGCAGTTGTAAAGAGCGGCGCTCACGTGCAGTACGCAATTGTGGCTGAAAATGCCGTTATCGAAGAAGGTGCCGTTGTGGGTGAAGACCCGCAGGTAATCGGCGGCGAAAATTGGGGCATTGCCGTTGTTGGCGATAACCTCACAGTTGGTAAAAATGCCGTTGTTACAGCTAGTAAAATGATTACTGAAGACGTTAAGGAGGGCGAAAAGATATGAAAAAATCAGCACTTGCAGGTTTAATTATTGCTAATGCCGAAGGTAAATTAAAAAAGCTTACCGTTAAGCGTTCAACCGCATCGGTTTTCTTTGGCGCAAGATATCGCATTGTTGACTTTGCGCTTTCTAACCTTGTTAATACAGGTGTTTCTTCGGTAGGTATCATCACAAACGAAAATTATCGCTCACTTATGGACCACGTTGGTAGCGGTATTTCATGGGATTTAGACCGTAAAAACGGCGGTATTTTCTTTATCCCGCCCTATTATAAGCGCGGTGTTAAGCGTTTTAACGACACAGTATCGGCACTGGCCGGTGCTATGGAATATATCGAACGCTGTGGCGCTAAAAATATCGTTCTTTATGATTCTAACATTATCGCTAATATTGATTTATCTGCTGCATATAAACAGCATAAAGCAACCGGCGCCGATATTACGCTTGTTTATCATCACGGCCTTTTGCCCGAAAAGGCAACCGAAAAAATGGTTCTCACAATGGATGAAAACGGCAAAGTTACCGATATGGGCTTTGACGCAAACGTGAGAGAAGCTTCTTTTGGTATAGGTGTTTCTATTATCAACCGCGAATTGCTTATTAAAATTATCAATGAAGCTGTTGATGAAGGCGTTACAGATTTTGCACACACTGTCTTGGCTTCTAAAATTAATGAGCTTAATGTTTACGGCTTTAACCATGATGAATACGTTGCAGTTATGGATAATACAGCCACCTATTACGAAGCTAATATGGATTTGCTTAATGCCGAAGTTAGAAAGCAATTATTCAACAAAGAAAGACCTATTTTAACCAAGGTACGCGACGGTATGCCTACTCGTTACGGCACACAGTCAAACGTTAAAAATTCACTTATTGGTGACAACTGTATAATTGAAGGTACCGTTAAGAACAGTATTATCTTCCGTGACGTTAAGATTGCGAAGGGTGCTGTGGTTGAAAATTCAATTTTAATGCAAAACACAGTTGTTGGTGAAGATACCGTTTTAGATAACGTTATTGCTGACAAAAATGCAGCCATAGGTGCAGGTTTAGTGCTTAAGGGCATAAAAGAGCATCTTTGCTTTATTGAAAAGGACCAAGAGGTATAATTTAGGAGTATTTTATGAAAGTTTTATTTGCAACAAGTGAAGCCTATCCCTTTGCGATGTCAGGCGGTCTTGCCGACGTAGCAGGTGCATTACCTAAGGCTTTGCGTAAAAGATTTGTAGGTTGTCGCATTATTTTGCCGCTTTATGGCTCAATATCAGAAGAAATGCGCAAAAAAATGACCTTTGTTTGTCACATTAGTGTGCCTGTGGCATGGCGTATGCAATATTGCGGTGTGTTTGAAGCACATATGAACGGCGTTATTTATTATTTTATTGATAACGAATATTACTTCAAGCGTGAAGGTCTTTACGGATATTATGACGATGCTGAGCGTTTTGCTTTCTTCTCTCGCGCAGTGCTTGAAGTGATTCCTCATCTCAACTTCATACCGGATATTATTCACTGTAACGACTGGCAAACTGCTTTAATTCCCCAGTATCTTAATGCATTTTACAAGCAGGATTGGCGTTATTCAAATATTAAAACTGTATTTACTATTCATAATATTCAGTATCAAGGCAAATACGGTAAAGAACTTTATAACGATATTTTAGGTCTTCCACAGGGTCAGGAAAGCATATTGGAGTATGATGGTTGCATAAACTTAATGAAGGGTGCTATTCAGTGCTCTGATAAGGTTACAACCGTTTCTCCAACCTATTCTAAAGAGATTTTGACCCCCGAATACTCACACGGTCTTGACTATATTTTAAGGAACTTTACCTATAAGCTAACAGGTATTGTAAACGGCATTGATACCGAAGTTTACAACCCCGAAACCGACAACCTTATTTATAAAAACTATACTGTTGACACACTCGAAGATAAGGCAGTAAACAAGGCAGAACTTCAAAAAGAAATGGGATTACCTCAGAGAGCGGATGTACCTGTTATCGGTATCGTAACACGTCTTGTAAAGCATAAAGGTCTTGACCTTGTAAAGCACGTATTTGAAGAAATGCTTCAGTGGGATGTACAGTTTACCATTTTGGGTTCAGGTGAATGGGAATT
>JAZRBQ010000125.1:0-17577 GCA_045635145.1 Acutalibacteraceae bacterium
CTTTATTTAAAGGCGGCATTGTAGGTCTTGGCGGTGCAGGTTTCCCGACTTCTGTTAAATTTAAAACCAACAATAAAATAGAAGAACTTGTTATAAACGGCGCTGAATGTGAGCCATATATCACAAGCGATAACGACACCATGCTTAATAAATCCGATTTAATGGCATATGCTATTGAAACTTTGGTAAAATATTTTGATATTGGCAAGGTTGTTATCGGCATTGAAAAGAATAAGCCAAAAGCTATTGCTAATATGAAAAGAATGGCTGAAGGTCTTTCAAATGTAGAAATTAAGGCTTTACCCAGCGTTTATCCTCAAGGTGGCGAAAAGGTACTTATTTACCACACTACAGGCAAGGTTGTAAAAGAAGGCGGTCTTCCTATCGATGTGGGCTGTGTGGTTTGCAACTGCTCAACCGTTGCCGAAATCGGTAAATTCTTAAAAACAGGTGTTCCGCTTGTTGACCGCACCTTAACCGTTGACGGCGACGCAATTGAAAATCCGCAAAACGTTGTTGTTCCAATCGGCACACCTATTAAAGACGTTCTTGAATTTTGCGGTGTTAAGAAAGAAATTAAAAAAGTATTATACGGCGGACCTATGATGGGTATTTCGGTTCCTGACACCGACCATGTGGTACTTAAAAACACCAACGCTTTATTAGCTCTTTCCGAAAAGGAAACCTTTACTCCTAAAACCACCGCTTGTATTCGTTGCGGCGCTTGTATGAACAACTGTCCGTTTGGTATAAGTCCCGTAGCAATTTTAAAATCCTACAAAGCAAACGATTATTTGGGTATGAAAAAGGCAGGCGCCCTTTTATGTATGGAATGTGGTTGCTGTTCCTACGTTTGCCCTGCAAAGATACCTAACGTTCAAAACAACAAACTTGCTAAAATTTCACTCAGAAATCAACCTAAAGAGGAGGTAAAATAAAATATGGAAAATAAATTGCATATTTCGGTTTCTCCTCATATCAGGAGTTCGATTACAACCCAAAAGATAATGCTCGACGTTATTATAGCATTATTACCCGCAACCGTTGCAGGCTGTATTATTTTTGGTCTTTCTTCGGTGTTTGTAATACTCGCTTGTGTTTTGTCGGCAGTATTATTTGAATATTTATTCAACCTATTAGCCAAAAGAACACAAACCATCTCCGATTTAAGCGCAGTAGTTACAGGTCTTTTATTGGCGCTTAACCTTCCTGCTAACACACCTATCTGGCAATGTGTTGTAGGCTCGGCTTTTGCAATTATTATTGTAAAATGCCTTTTCGGCGGTATCGGCTGCAACCTTGTCAACCCCGCTATTACCGCCCGTGTGTTTATGCTTATCGCATTCACCAATTTAGCAACCCCTGCTTATCCCATTGATGCCGTTTCTTCTGCTACACCTTTGGTACAATTAGCCGAAGGACAAGCAGTATCTCTTACCGACTTATTCTTGGGTAACGTTGGCGGCGCTATTGGTGAAACAAGCGCGTTGGCACTTCTTATCGGCGGTGTTTACTTAATCGCCCGCCGTGTAATCACATGGCATATGCCCGTTAGTATGATTGGCGGCGTGTTCGTATTAAGTTTCCTTTTAGACGGCTTTAGCTTTACAAACGCGCTTTCTTGGATTTTATCTGGCGGTCTTTTCATTGGTGCATTCTTTATGGCTACCGATTACGTAACCTCCCCCTCAACCGCAAAAGGTAAAATTATTTTCGGTTTAGGTGCGGCTGTGCTTACCGTTTTAATCCGTTTCTACAGCATTTATCCCGAAGGTGTTTCGTTCGCAATTCTATTCCTCAATATTGTGAACCCTTATATAGAGCAATGCTCAAACAGAAAGCTTTTTGGGGGTAAAAAATATGATTAAACATTTAAAAAGCGTAATTACCCTCACCTTAATTTGTGCTATATCCACCATTTTGTTAGCACTTACAAACAATTTGACCGCTCCCATAATTGCAAAACAGGAAGCAGATGCGGTTAACGAAGCATTATCGGTTGTTTTACCCGACGGTAAAGGCTTCGAAGTGGTTGACCTTAACGGTTTTGAATTACCCAAGACTATAACCGAAGCATACAAAGAAGAAAACGGCGGTTATGTATTTAAAATGACCACTACAGGTTATGGCAGTAATTTTGTTATTCTTTGCGGTATAGACAAGGATTCGGTTGTTAAGGGTGCTGCCTGTATTTCAAGTAATGAAACCCTTGGCGTTGAACAAACCTACGGCGAAAACTTTGTAGATAAAAACCTTGAAGCAGTCGGCGGTGTTGACACTATCTCCAATGCTACAAAAACTACCGCTGCTTATAAGGGTGCTATCGTAGATGCACTCAACGCATTCACTATCTTAAATGGTGGTAGCGTTGATATCAGAACCGAAGAGGAAATCTTAAACGACAATTTAAGTGCCGCTTTACCCGAAGGTAAGGGTCAATTCGCCCCCGTCTTCCTTTTTGATGAACTAAAAGGTATCGACAAGGTTTACGGCGCTCAAAACCGTGCGGGATACGTAGTGGTTATCGGCGAAAGCTTTATCGCAACCGATAAGGATGGCAAGGTTAAAACCGACACCGATAAAAAAGAATTGGTTGAAACCGCAATTAAATCCATTAACCAATCTTATTCAACTTTAAGCAAGGTTGATTTGAATAAATATGACAATATTCCCACACAGGTTAAGGAAGTTGTTAAAACCAAGAGTGGCAACTATGTATTCACACTTCACGCTGCAGGCTACGGTATAAACGGTGGTAATCAGTATCATCCTGCTTCGGGCGAGCCGATTATAATTCAGGCTTCTGCCACTAAGGACGGTAAAATTATCGACTGTGTTACACTTAGCCAAAAAGAAACCGACAACATCGGTTCGGTTTGCGGCGAACCTAAATTCTATTCACAATTTGTAGGCAAAACCGAAAAAGATTATTCGGATATTGATGCCATAAGCGGTGCTACTATTACAACTAACGGTTATAAAACCGCTATCGCAAAGGTATTTGAAACCGTAAAAATTTTGGAAGGGGTGTCTTAAAATGAAAAAATGTAATAATCTATCAATTTTATTAAAGGGCATCCTTTTAGAAAATCCTGTTTTCGTTTTAGTTTTAGGTACCTGCCCTACACTCGCTATAACCAAAAGTGTTACAAGCGCTATCGGTATGGGTCTTGCCGCTACCGCAGTGCTTATCTGCTCAAACATCGTTATCTCACTTTTGCGTAAGGTAATACCTGACAGCGTGCGTATTCCCTGCTATATCGTAGTAATCGCAAGCTTTGTTACCTTGGTGCAAATGTTAATTCAAGCCTTCGTACCCGCCCTTTACGATATGCTCGGTGTATTCCTACCGCTTATCACGGTTAACTGCATTATCTTGGGCCGTGCTGAAATGTTTGCAAATAAAAACAGCGTCGGCAAATCCGCTCTCGACGGATTAGGTATGGGCATCGGCTTTACTTTGGCATTACTTTCAATCTCAATCATCCGCGAAGTTTTCGGCGCAGGTTCTTTTGCTGATATGCCTATTCCCTTTATGGCTGATTACAAGATTAAATTCTTGGTTGAAGCCCCCGGTGGATTTATGGTTTACGGTATGATGATTGCGCTTGTTTACAAGCTGACCCACGGCAAAGCACCTTATAAGAAGGAATTTTCATGCGAAAATTGTCCTTCTGCCGCTTTTTGCAAAAAGGCTACTGCCACAGTAAAGGAGGAAAATTAAATGGATGCTTTTAAAGGTTTAGTTATAATTCTTCTCTCCTCTGTATTGGTTGACAACTACGTTTTAACCCGTTTCTTAGGTATTTGCCCCTTCCTCGGCGTTTCAAAAAAGTTAGATTCTGCCGTTGGTATGGGTGTTGCCGTTACCTTTGTTATGGTACTTGCAACAGCGGTTACTTGGCCGATTCAAATGTTTATTTTGGGCGAAAAATACGCATATTTACAAACCATTGTATTTATACTTGTTATCGCTTCGCTTGTGCAATTTATTGAAATGGCACTTAAAAAGTTTATCCCATCACTTCATAAAGCATTGGGCGTTTATCTACCCCTTATCACCACCAACTGCGCGGTTTTGGGTGTTACACTCAACAACTTAACCGAAACCACACTCGCTGGCAACAACTACACCTTTATCGAAGCCTTGGTAAACTCATTAGGTGTAGGTATCGGTTTCTTACTCGCAATGGTGCTCTTCTCGGGTATGCGTTCTAAAATTCAAGAAAGCGAAATCCCCGAAAGTTTTAAAGGTCTTCCCGCTACACTTATCGCTGCTTCGTTTATTTCTCTTGCCTTCTTTGGCTTCAGCGGTATTGTTGAAAACCTTTTCGCTTGAGGTGCAATATGGCAATATTAGTTATCTTGGCCGCTTTGGTCCTAATCGGTGTAATTGTACCCGGAATTATAGCGCTTGTAATATTTCTATGTAAAAGGTGACGGATATGATAAATGTTTTAATTGCTTTTGCTATCGTAACCGCAATAGGTTTGGTTGCGGGCGTACTTTTGGCTCTTGCGGCACATTTCTTGCACGTGCCCGAAAATGAAAAAATCGTAAAGGTTCGTGAAGCACTGCCCGGTATTAACTGCGGTGCTTGCGGATATACCGGCTGTGACGAATATGCCAAAGCCGTTGCAGAAGACGGCGCAAAAACCAATCTTTGCGTTCCCGGTGCTGACGGCGTAGCCGCTAACGTTGCAGCTATTATGGGTGTTGAAGCACAAGACGTTATTGAAATGGTTGCCTTTGTTGGCTGTAACGGTAATCCCGAAGCCACAAGCAAACTTAACGATTATAACGGTATAAACACCTGTGTTGCTGCTTCTATGCTTTACGGCGGACCTAACGCTTGTAAATACGGTTGTCTTGGTTGCGGCGACTGTGCGATTTCTTGTCCCGTTAATGCTATCTGCCTTGCCGACGGCATTGCGCACGTTAACCCCCATATTTGTGTTGGTTGTGGCCTTTGTGTTACTAAATGTCCTAAAGGCATTATTAAACTTATACCACAAACCGCAACCGTTGCAGTTATGTGCAACAACAAAGAAAAGGGCGGCGCCGCACGTAAAAAATGCAAAAACGCATGTATCGGCTGTAAAAAGTGCGAACTCAACTGTCCTAGTGGCGCAATCAAAGTTGTTGACAATCTTGCAACTATTGATTATGATAAATGTACTAACTGTGGTCTTTGCGCCGAAGTTTGCCCAACCAAATGCATTCACACGTTAGACTATGCTAAATAAAAAACATAAAAACGATATTTTCCTTATATTAGGGATTTTATGTTTGGCGCTCATAGGTTTTATAATCTTTAAAATCAATTTAAAAGATGGCGGTTATGCCAACGTCTTAATCGACGGCAAACTCACCCAAAGTTTTAACTTGAAAGAAGATATTAAAACCGTAATAGTTACCGAAAAAGGCAACAACACTTTGGTAATTGAAAATGGCAAGGCATTTATTCAAAACGCCGACTGCCCTGACAAAATTTGCGCTAAACATCGCAAAATTTCTAAAACAGGTGAAACTATCGTTTGTCTTCCTCATAAATTAGTTATCGAAATAACGGAAAATAAAAATGACTAAGCTTAAAAAAATAGCCACACTAGGTGTTTTGGCATCACTTGCTATGGTGCTATCATTTGTGGAAACACTCTTACCCCCTATTTATGCCGCAGTACCGGGAATTAAAATCGGTCTTGCCAACATTGTAAATGTATTTCTTTTATACAAATTTTCAGTTAAAGACACGGCCGTAGTAACCCTTATTCGTGTGCTTACTATCGCAATGCTTTTTGGCAATCTTATGACCCTTTCATATAGCCTTGCGGGCGCTGTTTTAAGCATAACAGTAATGGCTTTACTCAAAAAGACCAAGCTGTTTTCTACCATTGGTGTTAGTATCGCGGGCGGTGTTGCGCACAATTTGGGGCAAATTATAGTTGCTATTTTTATAACCTCTACAATAGAAATCGGATATTATATGATTTTCCTTTGTATAAGCGGGGTTTTATCGGGCACACTTATAGGTATCGCTGGTGCGCTCGTTTTAAAATACACAAAAAAAATTAAATTTTAAAGGTGATTGTCATGAAAAAAATTATCTCACTAACACTATGCGTTTTAATGCTGTTTTCAGTCCTCTCCCTTACAGGTTGCGGCGAAAAAGCAGAACCCTTAAAAATCGGTCTTGGCACAGTTTCCTATGTTGAAAAGCTAACTAATGCCGATGCTGATACCGACGGCACAGGCACCACCACAAGTACCTTCGCGGCAGTTTTATTAGACAGCGAAGGCAAAATTGTTGACTGCGCTATCGACTGCGCTTCATACACCCAAAGCTTTACCTCAAAAGGCAAGTTTGTTGAAGCAGGCGAAATTAAAACCAAGTACGAACAAGGCAAAGATTACGGTATGGTAGCTTACGGCGGCGCCACAAAAGAATGGTTTGAACAAGCCGATGCATTTGCAGCAACCGCCAAAGGCAAAAACCTCGAAGAAATAAAAGCTCTTGTTGCAACCGATGGCAAAGGCTCGGCTGATGTTGTAGCCGCAGGCTGCACAATCTATGTTTCCGACTTTGTTAAAGCGCTTGAAAAAGCAATTGCTAACGCAAAAGAATCTCAAGCAACAACAGGCGATAAGTTAAATCTTGCTGTGGTTTCAACACAAACAGGTTCTAAGGATGCCACCGAAGAAGCCGCAGGTGTTAACGAGATCGACGCCACAGTATCTGCTGCCGCAGTAAACGCCGACGGTAAGGTTACTGCTGCGGTTATCGACGCTTTGCAGTCGGTTATCTCCTTTGATATTACCGGTAAGGCTGCAACCGCCGCCAATACCGAAATTAAAACCAAAGCAGAACAAGGCGATAACTACGGTATGGTAGCTTATGGCGGCGCCAAGAAAGAATGGTATCAACAAGCCGACGAATTCAGCAAAGCTTGTATCGGCAAAACCGCTGACGAAATTTCAAAGCTTGCTGCTGAAGACGGCAAAGCAGTTGCTGACATTCAAACCGCAGGCTGCACAATTTACGTTACCGACATCGTTAAGGCTGCTGTTAAGGCCGCACAATAATTCGCTTAAAAAAGGGGGATGCATTCCCCCTTTACTTATTAAATGAAATGAAAAAAATAACTTCACTATTTCTAATTTTAACACTTATAATTCTAACTTTTTCGGTTACAGGTTGTTCTCGCAAAGAAAAATTAACCGATTATTCCTTTGATTATTTTGACACGATTACTACTATTATCGGCTACGAAAACGACGCCGATACCTTTAAAGAAAACTGCAAAAAAATTAAAGGTTGGCTTTCGGAATACCACCGCCTTTACGATATTTACACAACTTATGATGGGCTTGTAAATCTTTGCACAATAAACCGTAGTCAAGGCGAAACCTTAAAGGTTGACCCCAAAATTATTGAGTTGTTAGAATTTTCTAAGGATTTACATTCCAAAAATCCAAAGTTCAATATTGCTATGGGTAGTTTATTATCAGTGTGGCACGATTACCGCGAATACGGCATTAATCACCCAGAAGATGCCGTATTGCCAAGCTCAAAAGAGCTTCAAGAAGCTGCTGGACACATTGATTTTTCAAACCTTGTAATAGACTCTAAGAATAATACCGTACTTATTAGCGACCCCGAACTAACCCTTGACGTAGGCGCTATTGCAAAAGGCTTTGCAGCCGAAAAGGTTGCTGAAAAGATGCTAAAAAACGGTATGAAGGGTTATCTTTTAAACCTTGGCGGCAATGTTAAAATAGTTGGTAAGCATCAAGGCAATAAAAAATGGACTGTTGGTATAGAAAATCCCGATAAAACAAGTGCCGAAGCATTTGTGGCTGAATTATCCTTGGGCGCTAATATGTCGCTTGTGACAAGTGGTTCATACCAACGTTATTTTACGGTTGAGGGTAAAAATTATAACCATATAATTGATAGCTCTACCCTATACCCCGCCGAATATTTTACCTCAGTATCTATATTGTGCGAAGATTCAGGTTTGGCTGACGGATTATCAACCTTGTTGTTTTGTTTGCCATATGAAGATGGTAAAAAAATCATTGAAGGATATGAAGACGTCCACGCTTTATGGATAACCGCTGACGGCGAAAAACTTTATTCTGAAAACTTTAAAGATTTTTTAAAGTAATAATTATCTTAAAAAAGCTCCCTTATGGGAGCTTTTTTTAATCTAATTCAGGCAAGCCTTTAACCGAAATTAAAGGCGAAAGCAAACCCGAAAGCAAAGATGCCGACACTACGATTCGCCAATCAACCTGAGAAAGCACTGCCGAAGTGCCGATAGTTGCAACCGCCGTTTCGGCCACGGTTTTGACAGCACGTACACCCGCCGCTTTAAGCCAACGCAAAAGCTTTTCTTTCATTACTTCACCCCCAATATTTTCTTCCAGGTCTTCGGTCCTACCACACCGTCAGCCGCAAGACCTAAGCTTTTTTGATATTTAATAACCGCCTGTTTAGTGGCGTTACCAAACTTTCCGTCAACCGTTACATTAAGTGTTTGTTGTATGATTTTTGTTAAATTTTTAAATTTATATGTATTTCGTTTTTTGCATATCGCCTGTTTTGCAACTGCTTCGCATTCGTTACCCCATTTGCCGTCAACACCGTATTTTGAAAACTCAAATCCATCTTTGACCGCCGCCTTTTGCCAACAAAGTATTCTATTCTCCTTAACACTTTCTAATGTTTTCTTTTTAAGCTTAGCCCTATTTACAATAACCTCAACACAAGCGCTTGCAACTGCATTTGCAAATTCGTCGGTCAATATAATTGGCACATCGGTTTTAGAGTCCATAAACCCACATTCAACCAAAACGCATGGCATTTTGCTTTCGCGGCATTCATGCAAATTTGCTCTTCTTAATCCGTTTGCTCTATTGCCCTTAAGATTGGTTTTTTCAATTAAAGAATTGTATAAAAGCCCTTGCCAAATAAGACTTTCTGCTGAAGAATTGCTGTAAACGTAGGTTTCTATTCCACCTCCGCTACCGCCTCTTATACCTGCATTATGGTGAATTGATAAATAAAAATCAGCACCAAAACTATTTGCAGCATTAGTTCTTTTTCTTAAAGAAACATCCTGTTTACCCGTAACATCGTCCAGACGTAAAATCTCACAATCAGAATAATTACTTAATATTTCCTCAATAATTTTACAAATACGGCTGTTAAGCACCCATTCACGCGTTTGATTTTCATCGAGCTTTTTAGAACAACGCTTCCCTGCTGTATTTTTGCCGTGTCCCGCACTTAATGCTAATTTAAACATAAAATCACCCCAACAAATTTTTTTCTAAGCAACAAATTGCACGTTTTTTCACATCATTAACACTTTGACGGCTAACACCACACCGTCCGGAAATTTCAGCAATGCTATATCCGTAATAATACTTTTTTAAAATAACCTCTTTTTGCTTATCGGTTAAAGTTTCAAGCGCTAAGTCCAACAAAATTTTTTGGTCTATATCGTAATAAAAACTATCACAATTTTGCAGAAGCGGTAGCAAGTGCTTCCTGCGTTTGCTTTCCTTCATAGAAAGCGAAATATATTTGTTACGCAACGCAACTGCCACATACCTATTTATCCCTATACTCTCATCAGCCGGAAAACGCGACAAATCAATCGAATATAAAAGTTCAATAAAAAACAAATTCAGTTCCGATTTTCCGTCTTCGTATCCAAGCCTTAAGGCATACATTCCAATTAAGTTTTCAAAAACTTCATATATCTGTGGGAACGCCGTCATATCCTCCTTTTTAAATCTTTGAATTAGTGGTCGCAAAAGATAATTACACATTTTTAAAACTTCCTTTCATGTTTAGAAACAGCTAAGGAAAACATTTGTAAAGGTGCAAATTTACAAAATTTTCCAAAACCGAATGAAAACATTCTATATTAAAATTCAAAAAATGTGTTAAATTTTAGAGTAAACCGTCGTTTTTTAGGAGTAAAATCCATTTTTTTTGTATTTTAAAGTAAAATATTGACAAAATTTGCTTGTTATTGTATAATGCTTAAAGCAATAAAAAAGGTCTGCATAAAGCAGACCTAAAAATAATAGAGGAATAGAAATGAAAATAGCAATATGCGACACCGACACAGCACTTTCTTGCAAATTAAAGCATATTTTATATGAATACTCCAATAATTATAAGCTTGATTTTTTTGTAGAAACATTTAACAGTGGCGAGCAATTGTTGAGTTCGCAAAACAATTTTCTATTAATATTTATCGAATACACCCTTGACGGAATCAACGGACTTGAAACCGCCAAGAAGATATATAGCCGTAACAGAAGCACCAAAATCATCTTCCTTACAAACGATACCAAATTTATATTCGACGCATTTCATATCAACGCATATTGCTTTATTAAAAAGCCACTGCACGAAAATGAAATTAAAATTAGCCTAAACCGATTATTTTTCAGCACACACATCAACTACCCCATTCAGATTAACGATGGAGATATGACCCATTGTGTTGACACTGACGAAATAATTTATTTAGAAGCCGATAATAAATACTGTCGCATTCACCTTAAAGATAATATCATTACATCTAAAAAAACAATGGCACGGATATATGCCGCCTTGCCGAAAACGTATTTTCAAAAGATAAATCGTGCTTTTATTGTTAACTATAAATTTGTTAACAAATATAACACAGAAAATGTCTTTTTGAAAAACGGCGAGGGCTTACATATAACCCGTACCTACTATAAAGATTTTAAAAATTTTATGATTAATACTCAAACTATAAAAAATTTACATTAATCGTGCAAATATATTGTTCGCGAATTGCGGTGGGCGTAAACGTTAAGCACTAAACCGATACCTAAAAACAAGCAAAATAGTGAAGTGCCGCCTGCCGAGAAAAAGGGTAATGTAATACCAATTACCGGTGTAACCGATGTACACATACCTATATTAATAACTGTTTGAGCGAATAACATCGCAAAAATTCCCACACAAATGTATTTGCCTTCGTTTTTAACCGAAAGCTGTGCTATGCGCACACAACGAAAACAAATTGCCATAAGCAATATTAAAACCACTAAACAACCCAAAAAGCCCAATTCTTCGCCGATTGTTACAAAAATAAAGTCGTTATGGCCTTCAGGAACACCTGCTTTGCCCATTTGGGTAAGTGAACCCTTCATATAACCTTGACCGAAAAATCCGCCGTTAGCCAACGCTAAACGTCCTCTATACTGTTGCCAACCAATACCCTGAATGTCGGCATCAATATCAAACATACTTATAATTCGTTCGCGGTGTTGGTCGTTTAATATAAAGAAATATGCTATCGGCGAAGCGACTACCGCCGCCGATATAGCCGCAACAAAATACTTCCAAGAAACACCGGCTGCCATCATCATAAAGACAACCAACACCAAGAAAACAAGCGCCGTGCCGGCGTCACCCTGAATAAATATAAGCAAAACAGGGACAGCACCGTGAATACATACAGGAATCAAATATTTTAATTTATTAATATCCTTCTTAACGTGGCTTAGATGTTTACCGAAGGTTAAAACAAAGCAAATTTTCAAAAGTTCGGATGGTTGGAAGGTCGTAAAACCCAAATTAAGCCAAGCTTTGTCATCAGTGCCCTCAGGCGCAAAGCCGATAAAAAAGGTTAAAATAACCGGCACCAATCCCACAAAAGCGATAAGCGGCCAATATTTCAAATAATGCGAATAATTAATACTTGAAATAACACAAGCCGCAATAATACCTGCGAATAAGCAAATGGTTTGTACTATAACAGGTCGATTGCTACCCATATAATTTGTTGCCGAAAAAACCGCAATACAACCATAGCAGGAAGCAAAAAACGTAAGCAATAATAAAATTTTATCGGTTTCACGGACGAAATCCGCCACCTTACCCAATAAGTATTTCAAAACTTGTCTCCTTGACAGCATATATTTTAACTATATTATATTTTATTTTGTATAAATATTCAAGTAACACTTTATAAATGGCAAAAAATATGTTATAATATGTTTGAATTACATATAAAGGATTGTTTTATGGAACGATTTATATCAAATAGTCCGCTTGATACCGAAAATATTGGTAAAATGCTGGGCGAAAAAATTAATGACGGCACCGTGATTGCCTTTAGAGGCGGTCTTGGTATGGGTAAAACCTGTTTTACACGTGGGTTGGCAAAAGGGCTCGGCTCGAGCGATGCCGTAACCTCCCCTACTTTTGCCCTTGTTAATGAATATTTAAGTGGCAGAATACCCCTTTACCATTTTGATATGTACCGCATTTCAGGATGGGAAGATTTATACTCCACAGGCTTTTTTGATTATATTGAAGAAGGTGCGGTTTTGGCTTGCGAATGGAGTGAAAACATCGAAAACGCTTTACCCCAAGACACCTTATACGTTGAATTTAACCGTATTGACGATTTAACACGTGAAATTATTATCCGCAAAAAAGGTGAAAATGTATGAAAATTTTATCTTTAGAATGCTCAGCAACACCTGCTTCGGTTGCAATAATCGATGACGATAAACTATTAGCATCGAGCTTTGTAAACACCCGCCTTACCCATTCGCAAACCTTGATGCCTATGGTTGAAAACACCTTGAAATCGGCTATGCTTAATATAAACGATATTGACGGTTTTTCAATAAGCAACGGCCCGGGCTCGTTTACAGGGGTTAGAATTGGTATAAGTGCAGTTAAAGGCCTTGCCGCACCTAAAAACGCACCTTGTGTAGCCGTTTCTACCCTACGCGCTATGGCGGAAAATTTTATAGATACTAACTGTTACGTTTGCGCCGTTATGGATGCGCGTTGCAATCAGGTATATAATGCCTTGTTCGAGATAGAAAACGGCAAAATCACAAGACTTTGCGAAGACAGAGCGCTACTTTGTGATGAATTAACTCAAGAAATAGCGGATTTATCCCGAAAATCTACTAAAAATATTATAATTGTTGGCGATGGCACCGATATCTTCTATCCCTTCGTTAAGGATTTAAAAAAGGTAAAAAAATCCTCATCGCAAAGACGTTATCAAAACGCTGTGGGTGTAGGATTTTGTAGCAAAGAATGTTTTGAATTGGGCAATACAATTAAACCTGCGGAACTTCTACCATTCTATTTAAGATTACCCCAAGCAGAAAGAGAATTAAAAGCAAAGGAAGATAAAAAATGAAAATTGCATTAGGTTGTGACCACGGTGGTCTTGAACACAAAAACGCCATTGGCGAATTTTTAAAGGAAAACGGTTTTGAAGTTGTAGATTTTGGCATCTACGAACAGGTATCGGTTGACTACCCCGATATTGCCAAAAAAGTATGTGAAAGCATCCAACAGGGTGAGGCCGAGCGTGGTATTTTAGTATGCGGTACTGGTATTGGTATGTCGATTGCCGCCAATAAATATAAGGGTATTCGCGCCGCCGCTTGTAGTGAGCATTTTTCGGCAAAATACACCCGACTTCACAACAACTCAAACATTTTATGCTTAGGCGGTAGAGTTGTAGGTGTTGGCACAGCTATTGAACTCAGTGACCTTTTTGTTAATACCGAATTTGAAGGCGGCCGCCACCAAAACCGTATTGACAAAATTGCTGAAATTGAAAAACTTTAAAAAATTAAGGACTGCATTTCGCAGTCCAATTTTTTTATTCATCTAATTCCCAATTTTCGCCGTTATATACAAACAAAAATTCGCCTTCATCTCCGCTTACAACAATTATATCAAGCGAATTTTTAGAAAAATCAATTTTTTTAAAATCAAAGGCGCGCCATCCATAACCTTCTTTTTCTGAATCATAAACCGTTTTACCGTCTTTTTCAACTACAAAACTAACGGATTTTATTTCATCATAATCATGAACCTTGGTTTTAAGGGTGTAACCTTCTTTTTCTACCGAATACGAAGAATAATACTCTGCGGTTTCGTCTTTTGCTTCCAACATTTTATAGTGTGAATAGAACAAAACAAGGTAATAACCGCCCACAACAAAGGCGATTATGAGTAAACAAATCAAAGCAATTTTTAATAATTTTTTCATATTTGTACACTTCTTATCTAATAAATAATTCCAATACAAAAACTACAGCGCAACAACAAACTGCCACACCGAATAAACTTACACCAAAGTATGCAAGTAACACCCCCGCCACGAGTGCAGCAAGCCCCGACCAAACGCTATTGGTCGCTTCAATAATAGCGGGAAAGGTCATTACCGCCAAGGTAACGTAAGGCACGTAATAAAGAAAAGAGCGAAGCGTTTTATTAGTTATTTTTTTGCGGATAAGGGTTAGCGGTAAAATTCTAATTAAGAAGATTACCAAAAACATTATGCCGATATAAATATATGTATTATGCATCGTCTTCCTCCTTTACAGGAAAAAGTATAGCGGCAGCCAGAGCTATTACAACAGTTAAAATTATAACCCTAAAACCTGACGAAAGTGACGATAAATATGGCAGTTTTGAAAAAGCAAAGCTTAGCGCCATTGAAACCACCACAATACCTGCAATAATTTTATTTTGTTTTGCAGGTGGAATAATTATTGCCAAAAACATACCGTAAAGTCCAACACTTAAAGCGCTTACAAGGCTTTGGGGTAAAAGATTACCCATAACAACGCCAAGCGCCGCTCCCGTAGCCCAACAAGGAATAGAAACCGTCATAGCACCGTAATTATAATAAGGATTAAGGTCACCCTTTACCGCCATAGAAATACCGAAGATTTCGTCGGTAACGTCAAAACCGATTAAAAGCCTGTGCCTTAGCGGTGTTTGGGGCGAAAGCTTTTGACTGAGAGCTGCCGACATAAGCAAATACCTGATATTAACCACCAAAATGGTGAGCGCCATATCAATGTAACTTGCCTTTTCGCCAATAAGCGTAAACCCTGCATAACCGCCTGCCGAAGCATTGGTAAGCGCAGTTGCCAAAAAGGTTTGAAGCGCGGTAAGTCCCGCATTTTTAGCCACGATACCAAGCGTAAAAGCAACTGCAAAGTAGCCGAGAGCTATCGGTATGCCGTCGCGCAATCCCCTTTTATACCATTTCTTTTTATCCAAAATTTATCACCTTGATTATTTTACAGTTTTTATAGTCTCAAGTCAATGTTTTTCACAGTTTTGCTTTAAAAGACATAATATATTATTGAAGTTAGCGCAAACTGACTCAAATTATGTTTAGGAGGCTATTTTATGGCAGATTTAAGAAACGGTAATTTTTGCGATAATATCAAAGAATCCGTTTGTATTGATGCAGGTAGAGTTTATGATTCCTGCTGCGACCGTGACTGCTTAGAGGATTTAAGGTGCTTCTTCTTACCCGAAACCCAAGCACTTATCTCAAAGGCTATAAGCGTAAGACTGCGCAGCGCCGAAGTACTTAACGTTTTTATTGATGTAGAGCCTGTTAACTTTAACAAAGGTTTCTATTCCTGTGACTTAAACTTTTTCTTCCTACTTTCCTTTGACCTTTACACTTCATCTCGCGGATGCCCAACCGTGATAAACGGTATTGCAACCTTTTCTAAAAAGGTAATTCTTTTCGGTAGCGATGGCTGTGTTAAGACATTCTCGAACGTTTTAGGTAACGAATGCACACACAATTCAGGGCAAGCACGCCAAGGCAACAATATGCCAAAATGTGTTGTTAACGTAGTTGACCCCATACCGCTATCGGCGCGTATCGGCGAAATTAGAAACTGTTACGAAAGTGTTTGCTGTGTGCCCGATTGTGTATGCGAAGCTATTGGCGGAAACGTTGTAAACGATTTGCAAAGCGGTACGCCAACAATATTCGCAACCATCGGACTTTTCACGGTAGTTCAGCTTATCCGCAACGTGCAAATGCTAGTCCCCGTTTACGACTTTTGTGTACCTGAAAAGACCTGCAAATGTTCAACCGACCACCCCTGCGATACCTTTAGTAAAATCCAATTCCCGCTTGATGACTTTTTCCCACCAAGGTCCACCGGTACCGAAAACGGTCCTTGCTGTCAATACACCAATAACGAAACCGAAGAATAATATAAAAAGAGAGTTGAAAAACAAAATTTCAACTCTCTTTTAAAATCTCACAAATAAATAACGGGTTGTAAAAAATCCAATAAGCACCAATAAAATCGCCACAGAGGTTAAAAGCATTGATTTTAGAAACACTTTCCAACTTTTTTTCATATACCCACCCCAACTATTTTTACCAACCGGATGTGATTTTATGACGGTAAATCATATAAAACAAAAAAATAATCGCTACAAAAATTATAGCGATTATCTTTACATATTTGAAAATAGCGAAGCTTTAAACACAGCCATTGGTTACCTATATAAACAAGGTTTTAACCTTAAAAGTTCGCTATACAAGGCTGAAAAAGACTACCGTCTTATAATAAGCTCACGCAGCTTTAAGCCTTGCCTTTTAACCCTTAAGGAATATTCGGCGAACTTTAGCCGAAACTTGTTTGAAATTGAACTTACCAAGGAGCATTGTAAACCAATACTAACTAAAAACGCTGTGCGAACCTACGGTAAATACTTTTTTAAAGAGATTTAAGGTAATCCATTCTCTCTTTCATATCAGGGGTAAAAAGATAACTTCCCGCAACAAGCACGTCAGCACCGGCTTCAACTGCCAATTTTGCAGTTTCGCCGTTAATACCGCCGTCGATTTCTACCAAAGTTTCAAGTCCCAAACGGGCAATCTCCTGCTTTAAAGCGGTAACCTTAGGTAAAGATTCGGGCATAAACGACTGCCCGCCAAAGCCCGGCTCAACCGACATTACAAGTACCATATCACAAAGGGGCAAGAATTCAAATATTTCATCCGCTTTAGTACAAGGCTTAATAGTAAGACAGGACTTGCAGCCAAGCCTTCTAATTTCCTTCAAGGTTTCAGCTACATCGCTTCCCGCCTCAAAATGTATTCCAAGATAATCGGCATATTTTGCAAAATCATTAATATATCTATGTGGACGGTCAATCATCAAATGAACGTCAAGCGGAATATTTGTGTTTTCCTTAATTTGCTTTAAAATAGGGTTAGCAAAGGAAATATTAGGCACAAAAATACCGTCCATAACATCAAAGTGAAGCATATCGGTTTTGTTGGCTTCAAGTCTTTCAAGCTCGTCCTTCAAATTTATAAAATCCGCCGCCAAAAGCGAGGGTGAAATTTTAACTGACATAATAATCCCCTTTTTTATTTTTACAGTATAATTCTATACGCAAACTTAGGTTTTGTCAACCAAAAAAGGCTATACTAAAACAGTATAGCCTAAATTTATTTTTCACGGCTTAAACGGTTATAAATTAACCAACCGCCGACACTGATAAGAAAAGTCGCTGCGAAAACAATTACCGCAACGATGTATTTTTGCCCGCCCAAAAAGGTGCCGCCTATTGTCGAGGTAACAATCGACGGAATTCGCGCAAGAGTAGCAATCAGTAAAAAATGCTTAAAACTAATATCGGTTAGCCCCACAAAATAGGTGAGTAAATCCTTTGGCGTGCCGGGCAAGAAAAACATTAAAAAC